>JAIWOS010000033.1 GCA_020217265.1 Thiobacillus sp.
GCTGCCGGACGTGCCGCTCGACACCGGCCCCTTCGACCCGGCCCGGCTGCGCGCGGCCGATCTGTTGGTACTCAGCCCCGGCGTGCCGCTGGCCGAGCCGGCGGTGGCGGCGGCCGTCGCGACGGGCGTGGAGGCGGTCGGCGACGTCGAACTCTTCGCGCGTGCGCTCGCCGCGCTCAACGCGCAGCGCGAACATCCGATGCGGCTGATCGCGATTACCGGCAGCAACGGCAAGAGCACCGTCACCGCGATGTGCGGCGACATGTGCCGCATGGCCGGGCTCACGACCTGCGTGGCCGGCAACATCGGCCTGCCGGTGCTCGACGCGCTGACCGATATCGAAGAGGGACGCGCCCCCACGCCGCAGGTCTGGGTGCTGGAGCTGTCTTCGTTCCAGCTGGAAACCACGTCCAGCCTCGACGCCGACGCCGCCACCGTGCTCAACCTGTCGGAAGATCACATGGACCGCTATCCCGACATGGACGCCTACGCCGCCGCCAAGGCGCGCATCTTCAGCGGCCGCGGCGTGCAGGTGCTGAACCGCGACGATGCGCGTTCGATGGCGATGGCGCGGCCGGGCCGGCGCGTGGTCAGCTTCGGCCTCGACCGCTGTCCGCAGAATGAGAACTTCGGCCTGTGCGAGGACGAACTCTGCCTCGGCGGCGACATGCTGATGCCGCTGTCGGCGCTGCCCGTGGCCGGCCTGCACAACGCCGCCAACGCGCTCGCCGCGCTGGCGCTCACCCGCGCGCTCGACCTGCCGATGGAAGCCCTGCTGCGCGGGCTGGCCCATTTCAAGGGCCTGCCGCACCGGGTGGAGAAAGTCGCCGAGATCGAGGGTGTCGTCTACTACGACGATTCCAAGGGCACCAACGTTGGCGCCACCGAGGCCGCGCTCTACGGCATGGGGAACAGGAAGGCCGTCGTCATCCTGGGCGGCGACGGCAAGGGCCAGGATTTCACCCCGCTGAAGGCCGCCGTCGAAGCCAACGCGCGCGCCGTGCTGCTGATCGGCCGCGACGCCCCGCTGATCGAGGCCGCCATCGCCGGCAGCGGCGTGCCCCTCTACCCCGCCGCCACCTTGCCCGAAGCGGTTGCGGCGGCGCAGCGTCTCGCGCTCCCCGGCGACGCCGTGCTGCTGTCGCCCGCCTGCGCCAGCTTCGACATGTTCAGAAACTACGCGCACCGCGCCGAGGTGTTCGTCGAAGCCGTGAAGAAACTCGCGGCGGAACGGGGGGGGCAGGCCTGATGCTCTACACCGCGCGCGCACCCAAGCCCAGCGCCGAGCTCGACTTCAGCCTGCTGTGGCTGGCGCTCGGCCTGCTGGCGATCGGCCTGGTGATGGTGTATTCGGCGTCGATCGCGATCGCCGAAGCGGCGCGCTACACCGGCCACAACGGCGCGTATTACCTGATCCGCCAGGCCGTGTTCATCACGCTCGGCGTGGGCGCAGGCATGCTCGCCTTCCAGGTGCCCATGCGCGTGTGGCAGCAGGCGGCACCCTATCTTTTCATGGGCGGCCTCTTGCTGCTGGTGGTGGTGCTGATCCCCGGCATCGGCCGCGAGGTGAACGGCAGCCGGCGCTGGATCCCCCTGGGTTTCGCCAACCTGCAACCGTCCGAGCTGATGAAGCTCCTCGCCGTGTTCTACGCCGCCGACTACACCACGCGCAAGGCGGCGTTCATGCACGACCTGAAAAAGGGCTTCCTGCCGATGGCGGCGGTAATGATGGCCACCGGCGCGCTGCTGCTGAAGGAACCCGACTTCGGCGCCTTCGTGGTGATCGTCTCCATCGCCATGGGCATCCTGTTCCTCGGCGGGCTCAACTGGAAAGTGTTCGCCGGCCTGGTGGTCGTGCTGCTGCTCGGTTTCGCCGCGCTCATCCTCACTTCCGAATACCGCATGCAGCGCATGCTCGGCTTCATGGATCCCTTTGCCGATCCCTACGGCAAAGGCTATCAGCTGTCGCACGCGCTGATTGCTTTCGGCCGCGGCGAATGGCTGGGGCTCGGTTTGGGCGGCAGCGTGGAGAAACTTTTCTATTTGCCCGAAGCGCATACCGACTTCCTGCTGGCGGTGATCGCCGAGGAATTCGGCTTCGTCGGCGTGCTCGCGGTGATCGCCCTGTTCGGCTGGCTGATCGCCAAGGCGTTCCTCGTCGCCCGGCGCGCGGCGCAGCTCGAGCGCAATTTCTGCGCCCTGGTGGCGGCCGGCATCGGCATCTGGCTGGGCGTGCAGTCGCTGATCAACATGGGCGTCAACGTCGGCCTGCTGCCGACCAAGGGCCTCACCCTGCCGTTCCTGTCGTTCGGCGGCAGCGGCATCGTCGCCAACTGCCTCGCCGTGGCGGTGCTGCTGCGCATCGACTGGGAACACCGGCAGATGATGCGGGGGAAAACCTTCTGATGGCTGGCGCGAACCGCACCCTCATGGTCATGGCCGGCGGCACCGGCGGCCATGTCTACCCGGCACTCGCAGTGGCCGACGCGCTGCGCGCGCGCGGCTGGAGCGTGTTCTGGCTGGGCACGCGGGCGGGGCTGGAGGCGCGCGTGGTGCCCGCCGCCGGCATCGACATGGTGTGGGTGGCGATGGGCGGCGTGCGTGGCAAGGGCTGGCTGCGGAAGCTGCTGATGCCGGCCATGCTGCTCGTCGCGTTCGGGCAGAGCCTCGCCGCGATCCTCAAGCGCCGTCCCGACGTGGTGCTGGGCATGGGCGGCTACACCGCGTTTCCGGGCGGCATGATGGCGAGCCTTCTGAATCGGCCGCTCGTCATCCACGAGCAGAATTCGGTGGCCGGGCTCACCAACCGCGTGCTCGCCTGCCTGGCCGACCGCGTGCTCACCGCGTTTCCGCAGGCCTTCACCCACGCGCACGACAAGCCGATCCCGTGCCGCCGGGTGGCGGCCGACTGGGTCGGCAATCCGGTGCGGGGCGACATCGCCGCGCTGGCCGCTGCCGATCGCGCTACCCGCAGCGGCCCGCTGCGTCTGCTGGTCGTCGGCGGCAGCCTGGGCGCATCCGCGCTCAACACCCTGGTGCCACAGGCGCTCGCGCTGCTGCCCGCCGAGCGCCGTCCCGCCGTCGTGCACCAGTCCGGCCGCCAGCATGTCGATGCGCTGCGCGCCAACTACGCCGCCGCCGGTGTCGAAGCCGACGTGCGCGACTACATCGAAGACATGGCCGCCGAATACCGCGCCTGCGATTTTGCGATCTGCCGCGCCGGCGCCATGACCATCGCCGAGCTCGCCTGCGCCGGCGTGCCGGCCGTGCTGGTGCCGTTTCCGTTCGCGGTCGACGACCACCAGACCAGCAACGCCGAATTCCTGTCCAGAGCGGGCGCGGCCTGGCTGATGCCGCAGAAGGACTTGACGGCAGAAAAACTCGCCGCGCTGATCGGCGGGCTCGATCGCGCCACGCTGGCGGCGATGTCCGGCCAGGCGCGCGCGCTGGCAAAACCCGACGCGACGGCACAGGTGGCCGACGTGTGCGAAAAACTCTCGAAGGAGCGCGGCTGATGCGGCACGCCGTCAAACACATCCATTTCGTCGGCATGGTCGGCCCGAGCAGGGAGCAGGGTTCCCGCTTGCGGGATGCGACCGGCCGCGAGGGGCGCCGGATGCCGACGCCGGGCGTAGGCAAGGGAGGACACGACTGATGCGGCACGCCGTCAAACACATCCACTTCGTCGGCATCGGCGGCGTCGGCATGAGCGGCATCGCCGAGGTGCTCCTGAACCTGGGCTACGCCGTGTCCGGCTCCGATCTCGCCGACAACGCCGTGACGCAGCGGCTGGCGCAGCTCGGCGCACGCATCCATCGCGGCCACGCGGCAGGCAACATCGCCGGCGCGGACGTCGTCGTCACCTCGACCGCGGTGCAGGAGACGAATCCCGAGGTCGTCGCCGCGCGCGAGAAGAAGATCCCCGTCGTGCCGCGCGCGCTGATGCTCGCCGAGCTGATGCGGCTGAAGCAGGGCATCGCCGTGGCCGGCACCCACGGCAAGACCACCACAACGAGCCTCGTCGCCAGCATTCTGGGCGAGGCCGGCATGGACCCCACCTATGTGATCGGCGGCAAGCTCACCGCCGCCGGCACCAACGCGCGCTTGGGCAAAGGCGAATTCCTGGTGGCCGAGGCCGACGAATCCGACGCGAGTTTCCTCTACCTCACGCCGGTGATCGCTATCGTCACCAACATCGACGCCGATCACATGGACACCTACGGGCACGATTTCGAGAAGCTCAAGACCGCCTTCGTCGATTTCTGCCAGCGCCTGCCGTTCTACGGCATGGCGGTGCTGTGCACCGACGATCCGCACGTGCGCGAAATCCTGCCGCGCATCACCAAGCCGATCACCACCTATGGCTTCGGCGAGGCTGCCCAGGTGCGCGCGGTGAATCCGCGTTTCGAGGCGGGGCAGATGCATTTCACCGTCCGGCGCGAAGGTCTGCCCGAGCTCGACGTGGTGCTCAACCATCCCGGCATGCACAACGTGCTGAATGCGCTTGCCGCCATCGCGGTGGCGACCGAGGTGGATGCTGACGACGCCGCGATCGTCAGGGCGCTGGCCGAGTTCCACGGCGTCGGCCGTCGCTTCCAGCGCTACGGCGAGCAGCCGGCGAAGGACGGCGGCACGTATTGCCTGATCGACGACTACGGCCACCATCCGGTCGAAATGGCCGCAACCATCGCCGCCGCGCGCGGCGCCTTCCCCGGCCGCCGGCTGGTGCTGGCCTTCCAGCCACACCGCTATACACGCACCCGCGACTGCTTCGAGGATTTCACCCGGGTGCTGTCGGAAGTCGACGTGCTGGTGCTCACCGAGGTGTATCCGGCGGGCGAGGCCCCCATCGTCGCCGCCGACGGCCGCGCACTTGCGCGCGCGGTGCGCGTGACGGGCAAGGTCGAACCCGTGTTCGTGGAAAACGTCGCCGACGTCGCCGCGACGATCCAGGATCTCGCCCGCGACGGCGACGTGGTGCTGGTGATGGGCGCCGGCAGCATCGGCCAGGCCGCGCCAGCAATAGGAGCAACCCATGCGGCATGAATACCGCATGAACGAGCCCGACACCGCCGGCGGCGGCGTGCCGGTGCTGCGCGGCCGCTTTCTCTACAACGAGCCGATGAGGAAGCACGTTTCCTGGCGTGCCGGCGGCCCGGCGCAGCGCGTGTACATTCCAGCCGACCTGGACGACCTGACCTGGCTGGTGCGTTCGGTGCCGGCGCGCGAGGACATCCACATGGTCGGCCTCGGCAGCAATCTGCTGGTGCGCGACGGCGGCGTGACCGGCGTGGTGATCCTGCTGCATGGCGTGCTGAAGAAGCTGGCGATCGAATCGCGCACGCAGGGCCTGCCGCCCGCGCCGGCGGACAAGGACACGGCGCTGATCTACGCGCAGGCGGGGGTGGCCACGCCCAAGCTCGCGCGCTTCGCCGCCAACCACAACCTCGTCGGCGGCGAATTCTGGGCCGGGATACCCGGCACGGTGGGCGGCGCGTTGGCCATGAACGCCGGCTGCTACGGCAGCGAAACCTGGGACCGGCTGGTGCAGGTGGAAACGCTCGATCGGCTGGGACGGATCAACGAACGCCTGCCCGAGGAATACGTCACCGGCTACCGCCACGTCGCGCTGAAACAGCCGCACCCGGAGTGGTTCATCGGCGGCTGGTTCCGCCTGGAGAAGGGCGACGGCGCCGCCTCGCGCGCAATCATCAAGGAGCTACTGCAAAAACGCATCGCCTCGCAGCCCCTGCAGCTACCCAACGCCGGTTCGGTGTTCCGCAACCCGCCCGGCGATTACGCGGCGCGCCTGATCGAATCCTGCGGCCTCAAGGGCCACGTGATCGGCGGCGCGCAGGTTTCGGAAAAGCACGCCAATTTCATCGTCAACACCGGGCACGCGACGGCGACCGACATCGAACGCCTGATCGAGCACGTGGAAAACACCGTGGAAGCACGCACCAACGTGCGGCTGATCCGCGAAGTCCGCATCATTGGAGAACGGCAGTGAAACAGTTTGGAAAAGTCGCGGTCATGCTGGGCGGCACCTCGGCCGAGCGGCCGGTGTCGCTCAACAGCGGCCACGCGGTGCTGGCTGCGCTGCAAAGGCAGGGCGTCGATGCGCATGCCTTCGACCCCGCCAACCGCACCCTGGGCGACCTCATCAGCGGCGAATTCGACCGCGTCTTCATCGCCCTGCACGGCCGCTACGGCGAAGACGGCTGCATGCAGGGCGCGCTCGAACTGCTGGGCCTCCCCTACACCGGCAGCGGCGTGATGGCCTCGGCGCTCGGCATGGACAAGTGGCGCACCAAGCTCCTGTGGCGCGCCGCGGGGCTGCCCACCGCAGACTGGGCCATCCTCACCGCGGACAGCGATTTTGCCGCGGTCGAACGCCAGCTCGGGCTGCCCATTTTCGTCAAGCCCGCGCGCGAGGGGTCGAGCA
Organism: Thiobacillus sp.; assembly: GCA_020217265.1. Classification (GTDB taxonomy): domain Bacteria; phylum Pseudomonadota; class Gammaproteobacteria; order Burkholderiales; family Thiobacillaceae; genus Thiobacillus. The sequence continues at coordinate 6,446 of JAIWOS010000033.1, forward strand.
TCGGCATGAGCAAGGTGACCGAGCCCGGCACGCTGAAAGCCGCCTTCGAAACCGCCGTCGAACACGACACGCTGGTGCTGGCGGAAAAGTTCATCGACGGCCCCGAGTTCACCGCCGGCATCCTGGGCGACGCCGCGCTGCCGCTGATCCGGCTCGAACCCGCGAAAGACAAGGCTTTCTACGACTTCGACGCCAAGTACGTGCGCAACGACACGCAATACCACTGTCCCGCCGGCCTGCCCGACGCACAGGAGATGGCACTGCGGCAACTCGCGCTCGACGCCTTCCGCCTGCTTGGCGGGCGCGGCTGGGGACGCATCGACATCATGCTCGACAAGAACGGCCAGCCCTACCTGCTGGAAGCCAACACCTCGCCCGGCATGACCGACCACAGCCTGGTGCCGATGGCCGCGCGCGTTGCCGGCATGGATTTCGACGCCCTGTGCCTGGCGATCCTGGAGCAGACCCTGTGAGTGCCTCGCCCGAGCTCGACGCCCACCCCCTCTGTCAGGTCGCCCGCGTGCTGACCTGGGGCGCGCTCGGTCTCATCGCCTACGGCATCGTCAGCTGGCTGGTCGCGCGGCCGTGGTTCGCGCTCACCACGCTGGAAGTGAAGACGCCGGTGGCGCACGTCACCGAGGCGCAGCTGCGGCTGGTGGCCGAGCGCAAGGTGCGCGGCACCTTCTTCACGGTCGATCTCGAACGCGTGCGGCACAGCCTGGAGAAGCTGCCGTGGGTGCGCGAGGCGCGCGTGGAGCGCCGCTGGCCCGACACCCTGGTGGTGTCGCTCGTCGAGCACGTGCCGCTGGCGCGCTGGAACGACAACGCGCTGGTCAACGGCGACGGCGAGGTCTTCGTCGCCGCCGTGTCGGGCAGGCTGCCGCGCCTGGACGGGCCGGATGGCAGCAGCGCCGAGGTGGTCGACGCGTATCGCCGCTTCGGCGCGCTGCTCGCGCCGCTCGGCATGCGCATCGAGGAACTGCGCCTGTCGCCCCGGCGCGCCTGGCGCATGCAGCTCGATTCCGGCATGACGCTCGCGCTCGGCCGCGAGCGTACCGAGGCGCGGCTCGCCCGCTTCGTCGAACTCTATCCGCGCCTGTTCGGCGCACGTCAGTCGGACGGCGGCGAAGCCGTCGCTGCCATCACCCCTGCCGCGGTCGACCTGCGCTATCCCGACGGCTTTGCCGTCCGCATGCCGGACGGCCACATGCCGGCCAGTTTCGCCCCGAAAGCGGCGGCCACCCCCAGCAAACCGAGCACAACATGAGCAAGCCCAGAGATCCCAAAAACCTCGTCGTCGGCCTCGACATCGGCACCTCGAAGATCGTCTGCATCGTCGCCGAGGTCAACGACGAAGGCGGCCTCGACATCATCGGCATGGGCTCCGCGCCCTCGCGCGGGCTGCGCCGTGGCGTCGTCGTCAACATCGAGGCCACGGTCAACGCCATCCAGCGCGCGCTCGAAGAAGCCGAACTGATGGCCGACTGCAAGATCCGCGAGGTCTACACGGGGATTGCCGGCAGCCATATCAAGAGCTTCAACTCGCACGGCATGTTCGCCATCAAGGACAAGGAAATCTCCCAGATGGACGTCGACCGCGTGGTGGAAACCGCGCGCGCGGTGAACATCCCCACCGACCAGCAGATCCTGCACACCATTCCGCAGGAGTTCATCGTCGACGGCCAGGAAGACGTGCGCGACCCGCTCGGCATGAGCGCGGTGCGGCTGGAGGTCAAGGTGCACATCGTCACCGGCGCGGTATCGGCGGCGCAGAACATCATCAAGTGCGTGCGCCGCTGCGGGCTCGAAGTCGGCGACCTGGTGCTGCAGCCGCTCGCCAGCGCGATGGCGGTGCTCACCGAAGACGAAAAGGAACTCGGCGTGTGCCTGGTCGACATCGGCGGCGGCACCACCGACATCGCCGTGTTCACCAACGGCGCGATCCGCCACACCGCGGTGATCCCGGTGGCGGGCGACCAGGTCAACAACGACATCGCGGTGGCGCTGCGCACGCCGCCCAAGGAAGCCGAGGACATCAAGATCCAGTATGGCTGCGCGCTCAGGCAATTGGCGGATGCGCGCGACATGATCGAAGTGCCCGGCATCGGCGACCGCCCGCCGCGCACGCTTTCCCGGCAGACGCTGGCCGAATTCATCGAGCCGCGCATGGAAGAACTGTACTCGCTGGTGCAGGCCGAGCTGCGCCGCTCCGGCTTCGAGGAGCTCTTGTCGTCCGGCATCGTCATCACCGGCGGTTCGGCGGCGATGCAGGGCATGGTCGAGCTGGGCGAGGAGGTGTTCCACATGCCGGTGCGGCTGGGCTGGCCGCGCTACGAAGGCGGACTCGCCGACGTCATGCACAACCCGCGCTACGCCACCTGCATGGGCCTGTTGATGGCGGGGCTCGAAGCGCGCGGGCGCGATGCGCCCAAGCTTTCCGGCAACAGCTTCAAGGACGTGCTGGAGCGCATGAAGAACTGGTTCAAGGGGAATTTCTGACGACGTAGCAATACGCCATCGGAACGGAATTTGGCGGTCGTGCCCGGTGCGACAGGGACATCGCGGCAAACACGCCAATGATTTTTGAGTGTGGTTTTGGAAGTGTTCTTAGGGCAAAAAGGAGGAAGCAAATGTTTGAACTGATGGATGTGGATACGCAGGATGCAGTGATCAAGGTCATTGGCGTGGGCGGCTGCGGCGGCAATGCGGTCGATCACATGATCGCCTCGGGTTTGAGCGGCGTGGAGTTCATCGCCATCAACACCGACGCGCAGGCCTTGAAGCGCAACCAGGCCAGGCTGCAACTGCAGCTCGGCAACGGCGTGACCAAGGGCCTGGGCGCCGGCGCCAACCCCGACGTCGGCCGCGAGGCCGCGCTGGAAGACCGCGAGCGCATCGCCGAACTGATCGACGGTGCCGACATGCTCTTCATCACTGCCGGCATGGGCGGCGGCACCGGCACCGGCGCCGCGCCCGTGGTCGCCGAAGTCGCCAAGGAACTCGGCATTCTCACCGTGGCGGTCGTCACCAAGCCCTTCATGTTCGAGGGCAAGCGGGTGCGCGCGGCCAACGCCGGCATCGAGGCGCTGTCGCGTCACGTCGATTCGCTCATCATCATCCCCAACGAGAAGCTGATGCAGGTGCTGGGCGAGGACGTCTCCATGCTCGACGCCTTCAAGGCGGCCAATAACGTGCTGTACGGCGCGGTCGGCGGCATCGCCGAAGTCATCAACTGCCCGGGCCTCGTCAACGTCGACTTCGCCGACGTGCGCACCGTGATGAGCGAAATGGGCATGGCGATGATGGGCTCGGCGCAGGCTTCCGGCGAAAACCGCGCGCGCATCGCCGCCGAACAGGCCGTGGCGAGCCCGCTGCTGGAAGACGTGAACCTCGCCGGCGCGCGCGGCGTGCTGGTCAACATCACCGCGTCGTCCAGCGTGAAGATGAAGGAAATCCACGAGGTGATGAACACCATCAAGGCCTTCACCGCCGAGGAAGCCACCGTCATCGTCGGCCAGGTGCTCGACGACAGCATGGAAGACAGCCTGCGCGTCACCATGGTCGCCACCGGTCTGGGCAACCCCGTGGCCCGTCAGCAGGCACGTCCGATGCAGATCATCAAGACCGGAACCGACGACACCCCGATGGCTTTCGGCGGCAGCGAAGAACTGCCCAGCGTGATGTCCTCCAACCGCCAGCGCCGCACCATCCAGGCGATGGCCGATTCGGGCATCGACACGCTGGACATCCCGGCCTTCCTGCGCAAGCAGGCCGACTGAGCGTGGTTGTTGACGCTTTAGCGTCTTTACAACCACGGCCTGCCCCTTGCGGGTGGAGCGTGGTTGTTGCCGACTTGTCGGCTTTACAACCACGGCCCGCCCCTTGTGCCCTTCAGGGCACTTGCGGGTGGAGGCTGAACCGTTGACGCGGGAACCGGTCGTACCGCGGTTCCCGCAAATTCGGTATCGCTCGGCGTACCGGCTAAAATGACGGCATGATCAAGCAACGCACCCTGAAAAGCCCGGTCAAGGCGACCGGCGTCGGCCTGCATTCCGGCGTCAAGGTCGAGATGACCTTGCGCCCTGCGGGCCCCGACACCGGCATCGTGTTCCGCCGCATGGACCTCGACCCGCCCGCCGAACTCAAGGCCGACCCGTACCTCGTCACCGACACCCGGCTGTGCTCGATGCTCGAATCCGGCCCCGCCAGAGTGTCCACCGTCGAACACCTCATGTCCGCGCTCGCGGGCCTGGGCATCGACAACCTCCTGGTCGACCTCACCGGCCCGGAGATTCCCATCATGGATGGCTCGTCTGCGCCCTTCGTGTTTTTGTTGCAGTCGGCCGGCATCGTCGAGCAGGATGCGTTCAAGAAATACGTCCGCATCAAGCAGCCCATCGAAGTGCGTGACGGCGACAAGTGGGCGCGCTTCGTGCCCCACAACGGGTTCAGGATCGACTTCACCATCGACTTCAAGCACCCCGTGTTCGACAAGAGCGGCAAGACCGTCAGCATCGATTTCGCCGATACCGCCTACGCCAAGGAGGTCGCGCGCGCGCGCACCTTCGGCTTCATGCACGAGGTCGAAACCCTGCGCAACAACGGCCTCGCGCTCGGCGGTTCGCTCGACAACGCCATCGTCATGGACGAGTACCGCGTGCTGAACCAGGACGGCCTGCGCTACGACGACGAGTTCGTGAAGCACAAGGTGCTCGACGCCATCGGCGACCTCTATCTTTTCGGCCATCCCATCATCGGCGCGTTCGAGGCCTACAAGTCCGGCCACGCGCTCAACAACGCCCTGCTGCGCGAACTGTCGCAGCACCGGGAGGCGTGGGAGCTCGTCAGCTTCGCCCGCGAGGAAGACGCGCCGCCCGCCTATCTGCGCCTGCATCCGCTCGCCACGGCATGATCGTCCTGCGCCTGCTGGTCGTCGCCATCCTGATCGCGGTGGTGGCGCTCGGCCTGGCCTGGCTCTTCACCGGCAACCGCCGCTACCTTGGGTATATCGGGCGGGTGCTGCGCTTCGCGCTGGTCGTCGGCGTGGTCGCCGCGCTCCTGTTCGTGGTGGAGCGGCTGGTGCTGCGCTGAACCCTGCCCGTAACTCAACCGCATTCGGGGCTCGTGCGCCCCGGCCTTGGAATCAGAAAAAAATTGTCTAGGCTGAATTCTGTCAGGCTCGCGCCTGAGCAGCCGGCCGCACATCACGGCCGACTCTTTTTTGTGCTGACGCTTCATGGAGGAGATCGCCGTGCCGAACACGCAAGCCCTGTATGCCCGTCATCGCTGCCCCGTGAATGCAACCGTTTCCATATGTGCTCCGCCATCGCCCGCGGAGGCTTATGCAGCCGTGCATGCAGCACTGGCAGCCCTTGAAGCCGTGGCCAGGCGTACGGGATTTTCACGGTCTGACGACCTGGCGCACGACGACGTGCTGGCGTATGCGCTGGCCTTGATGCGGCTGCGCGACAGCGCGCATGCCGCCGGTCTTGCGCGGCTGGTTCGGGCCTGCGATGCCCTCGCGGTGACGGTGGCGCAGCTGATCGAGCATGGCGCGGCCGCGCGTTGCGAGCACTGCGACACGCTGACGCGCTTTGCCGCCCATGCGCGGGCGATGGTGCGCATGCCGGCGGGGATCGAGACGGCGAGCCTCGCGCACTGACGCCTGGCTTCAGGCGGCGCGACAATAGTCGCGACGGCGTGTCGCAAAGCGCGGCGGTGGGCTAGGATGCGGCTCTCGAACCGCTCAGCTGCTGCCCATGTCCTGCCCCGGTACGCCGATACTTCAAGCCTGTCTGGACGAACACCCTGACCTGTTGCCGGACGAGCACGGGCTTGCCGCGCTGGACGCGGCCGGCCGGCTGGCGCAGTACGACCGCGCGCTGGCCGAAGCCGAATGCCAGTTGTGGCAGGCCGGGCCGGCGGCATTCGATGACCGGCTGGCGCGCTACCAGGCGCTCGTCCGCGAGCATCAGTCGCAGCTTGAAGCGGCCGGCGTCGAGCAGCACCGTTTCCTCCTTGCCATCACCGTGGCGGACCGGCCGGCGCATGTGCGCACCTGCCTTGCCAGCATCCTCGGGCAGTTCGAGCGGTACGGCTACGGCGGCCGGGATGCTGCCGGGCGAGCCGCCAAGCTCACGGTGATCCTCGCCGAGGACAGCCGCGAAGCGGCGCATCGCGCGGCGCACCGTGCGCTGGCGGAAGAATTCACGGCGCGCGGCCTGCCGGTGCTGCATTACGATCTCGACGAACAGGCGGCGCTGCTGCACGCGCTTCCCGAGGCGAGCCGCCGGCAGCTCGCGCGCCTGCTCACCGACCAGCCCGCGGCGCGCTTCTGGCGCAAGGGGCAGGCGGCGAACCGCAATCTCGCGTATCTGAAATTCCGCGCGCTCACCGTCGATCCTGCGCGCACGCTGTATTACCTGGTCGACAGCGACCAGGCGTTCGAGGTGAATCTCGCTGCGCCGGACGGCGAACGCATCGCGATGCCGTTCAGCACCTTCCACGTCGTCGACCGCATTTTCCGCGACCACGACATCCGCGTGCTCACCGGCAAGCTGGTCGGCGACCCGCCGGTGTCGCCGGCGGTGATGGCGGCAAATTTCCTCGCCGATGCCGCCGCCTTCCTCGCCGAGATCGGCGCGCTCGACCCGCACGGCGCGTGCAGTTTTCACGGGCGCGCGGCGCCGCATGCCGGCGAGGCGGCGTATCACGATCACGCGACGTCGTTCGGGCTCGGCGCCAGCGCGGCGCGCTACGACTACCGCTGTCCGCTCTCGGGCCCGCACGACCACGCCGCCTGCCTGGCCAGCTTCGCGCAAGGTCTCGACCGCTTCTTCTTCGGCGAGCATCCCACCCGCCGCACCCGGTTCGAATACGCCGGCCCGCTCGACACGCTGACGCCGGCCCGCACGATCTATCCCGGCAACACCGTGGTCAATCACGCCGGGCTCAAATTCATCATCCCGTTCGGTCACCTGCGCCTGCGCATGTCCGGCCCCACCGCGGGGCGGCTGATCCAGGCCGAGATCGGCGCGCGTTTCGTTTCGGCCAACCTGCCCATGCTGCATCGCCGCACCGCGGGCGACGACGCGGCGGCGGAGTTCCGCCCCGGCGTGGCGGCGGGCGAGGCCGCGATCGACATCGGCGACGAATTCGAGCGCCAGTTCTTCGGCGACGTGATGCTGTTCTCGGTGACGGCCTGGCTCAGGGAACATGGTCTCGACGACCTGGCCGGGCACCCGGCGCTGGAAGCCACGGTGCGGGGCGTCGAGGCCGAGCTACTGGCGCGCTACGCCGCCACCCGGGAAACGGTGAGAGAGCGGCGTGCAGAAATCGCGCACTGGCTGGCGCATGCGCGGGCGCGCGGCCTGGCGCCGGCTTCGCTTGCGCGCATCGAACGCTTCCTGGCGCATGTCGACGCCAATTTCGGCGATGACGCGCCGGTGTGGCGGCTGATCCGCTCCGAATCCCATCGCGCCGCGCGGCGTGCGCAGATCGTCGACGCGCTGCGGCACTACCGTGCCGAGCGCGACGCCTGGGACGCGCTGTTCAGCTGAGCACGCTGTCGGCCGCGTTGGCGACGAGCGTCGCGCGGCAGCCGTGGTAGGCCGCGTCGGCGCGGGCGAGCAGCCCGGGGTCGAACGGCG
>JAIWOS010000034.1 GCA_020217265.1 Thiobacillus sp.
CACCCAGCTCAAAAGCTCGCAGCGCGAGCCGGCCGTGGCGCCCAGCTGGCCCACCGACGGCCACAGCCGCGCCGCCTTCGTCGTGCGCGACAACTTTGCCCACCGCCGCGATATCGAGCGCACCTACCTCGCCGCGCTGGCGCTCGCGCAGGACGAAATCCTCATCGCCAACGCCTATTTCCTGCCCGGCCGACGCTTCCGCAAACTCCTGAAAAACGCCGCCGCGCGCGGCGTGCGCGTGCGGCTCCTGGTGCAGGGGCACACCGACCACCCCTTCTTCCTGGCCGCCGCGCGCGCGCTGTACCGGGATCTGCTCGCCGCCGGTGTGGCCATCCACGAGCACCACGCCAGCGAACTGCACGCCAAGGTCGCCGTCGTCGATGGCCGCTGGGCCACCGTCGGCTCCAGCAACATCGACCCGTTCAGCCTCTTGATGGCGCGCGAAGCCAACGTCGTCGCCGACGACCCGGCGTTCGCCCGCACACTGCGCCAGCGCCTGCAAACCGCCTTTGACGCCGCCCCCGCCCTCGATGCCGCCCACTGGCAGCGCCGGCCCTGGCCGCGTCGCCTGCTGTCGTGGCTCGCCTATGGCGCGGTGCGGGCGATGGTGGGGCTGGCGGGGGGCGGACGCTGGGCGTGATATCATTTATATAAATTGTTATATCGCGAGGGCGCCATGAGCAGAACCCTGATCACCCTGGATGCAGAAGCCAAAGCCTGGCTCGCGCAGCAAGCCGTACGCGAGCGTGTTTCCATGAGCGAAATCGTGCGCCGTGCCGTTGACCGCCTGCGTGCCGAGGAGGAACGTCGGCGCGCGCTCGAGGCGGGTGTTGCGCGCACCCGTGGCATCTGGCGGCACGGCGACGGGCTCGCCTGGCAAAACCAGTTGCGCGGCGAGTGGGACGAGCGGTGAACCGCGTGCTGGATTCGGTCATCCTGATCGATCACTTCAACGGCGTGCCCGCCGCCACCGATTTCCTGGCGCGCTGGGCAAGCGAGTGCGCGATTTCCGCCATCACCCGCGCCGAAGTCCTGACGGGGTTCGAGGAAGCCGATTGGGCCGCGCCCATGATGCTGCTCGCCCATTTTCCGGTGCTGCCCGTAGACGCGGCCGTGGCGGACGAAGCGGCGCGCCTGCGCAGGCAATACCGCTGGAAGCTGCCCGATGCCCTGCAGGCGGCGTTCGCCATCACGCGGGGCTTGCGTCTCGTCACGCGCAACACACGCGATTTCCCGCCGGCGCGTTTTGGCTTCGTCGAGGTTCCGTACCTGCTGTGAGAGGACTCAGGGCGGCAATCCTTTGCCGGCGCTGGCTACACCCGCGCCGCCCTGAACGTATCGCACTGCCCCGGGTCGCCCGTCTGCATGCCGCGCGTGAACCAGCGCATGCGCTGTTCCGATGAACCGTGGGTGAACGACTCCGGCACCACGTAGCCGCGCGCCTGCTGCTGCAGGCGGTCGTCGCCCACCCCGGCCGCCGCCGCCAGCGCTTCCTCGGTGTCGCCCGGCTCCAGAATCTGCCGCTGCGTGTTCGCGTGGTGCGTCCACACCCCCGCGAAGCAATCGGCCTGCAGTTCCATCTTCACCTGCAGGGCATTGCCTTCGGCCTCGCCCGCGCGGCTGCGGGCGGCGTGGACTTTTTCCGAAATGCCCAAGAGCGTCTGCACGTGGTGGCCCACCTCGTGCGCCACCACGTAGGCCTGCGCGAAATCGCCCGGCGCGTCGTGGCGGCTTGCCAGATCGTTGAAAAACGCCATGTCCAGATACAGCTTGTGGTCGCCCGGGCAATAAAACGGCCCCATCGCCGCGCTGGCGTGGCCGCACGCCGACTCCACCGCGCCCGAAAACAGCACCAGCTTCGGCTGTTCGTAGCGCCGGCCCGAGCCCCGGAACAGCCCGCCCCACACGTCTTCCGTGTCCGCCAGCACCGCCGACATGAAATCCTTCAGCCGTTCCTCTTCCGGGCTCGAAGGCGCCGGCTGCGCGGTTTCCTGCGGCGCGCCGGTGAGCCCCCCGGCCTGGTTCAGCACCACCGACGGGTCCACCCCGAAATACATCGCCACCAGCGCCAGCACGATCGCGCCGATACCGCCGCCCGCCAGCCCTCGGCCGGAAACCCGCATCCCGCGCCGGTCTTCGATGTTCTCGCTGCGTCGTCCGTGTTCCCAGCGCATGGCAGTCTCCTGGTGAAGTTGAATGCTTGCCCCGGCGCGCGCATTCAGCGCCCATGGGATTTGAGCCATTCACTATACGGTATCCAGGGTTTTGACAGGGCTATCTAGCCAGACTAGACTAACCCTGCCAAAAGGAGGAACGCAATGCCATCCGTCAACATGCTGCAAGCCAAGTCCTCGCTGTCCCGTCTGGTCGAGGCCATCGAGCAGGGGCGGGAACGCGAGATCGTCATTGCGCGCAATGGTCGCCCGGCTGCCCGGCTGGTGCCCGTGGACGCGCCGCCGCCCGGCAAGCGCATTGGCGTCGCCAAGGGCAAATTCGAGGTGCCCGACGATATCGATACCCACAACGACGAGATCGCCCGCATCTTCCACGGTGCGCGCGATTGAACGTCCTGCTCGACACCCACGTGGCCCTGTGGGCCATTACAGACAGCCCCAGGCTGCCCGGCCGGGCCCGCGAGATGATTGAATCGCCCAGATCAACGGTGTGGATCAGCGCGGCCAGCCTCTGGGAAATCGCCATCAAACATGGCCTGGGGCGGGGTGAAATGCCGGTTTCCAGCCAGGAGGCGCTGCGTTATTTCCAGGAATCCGGCTACCGGTTCTTGCCCATCGAGCCCGAGCACACCGTCGCCATCGAGGATCTGCCGCCGCACCACGCCGATCCGTTCGATCGTATCCTCGTGGCCCAGGCGCTGGTCGAACCGATGCGGCTGATCACGCACGATCAGGCAGTCGCGCGCTACAGCGACACCATCATCGTGGTTTGATGTCCGCTGTGCTCCGCGCACAGAAGACACAGAAGAAAGGCGGCCTCGTCCTGCGGCCGGTTGTTTTTCACACGGCGGGACACTTGGCCCCCCGAGCTGCAATCAGGCACGCTGCCCCTTGGCCGACGGGGAATCCTTGTGCTGATGCATGACGCCGCCTCCGGGTGTTGTCCAGCTGCAACAAAACAACACTTTCACCCCGGTTGTGGCGAAAAAAACAACGGTTTTGCTTGTCGAGGACGCCGGGGTCTGGATAATCGGCCCTGTCCTCAAGCAATCTTGCCCGGACAGCTCTGCAGAGCTCCAAACCAACAAGGTTTAATTTTTTACTTTCTTAGGAGAAAGCAATGAAAAAATCCCTGATCGCCCTGGCCGTCGCCGGCGCCGTCTCCGCCCCCGCGTTCGCTGCCACCAGCAACGTCGACATCTACGGCCAGCTGACCCTGTCGTACGACTACATCAACACCGACACCAACGTGGTTGGCGCTGACAAGAAACTGTCGCGCATCTCGTCCAACTCCAGCCGCATCGGCTTCAAGGGTTCGGAAGACCTGGGCGGCGGCCTGGCTGCCATCTGGCAGATCGAGAACCAGCTCGACATGGACAACGGCACCAACAACCTGACCGGCGGCACCCTGGGCGCCGGCGGCTTCTCCACCGCCATGCGCAACACCTTTGTCGGCCTGAAGAGCAACAGCTTCGGCACCGTGCTGCTCGGTAAGCACGACACCCCGTACAAGCTCGCCACTGGCAAGCTGGACATCTTCGCTGACACCCTGGGCGACTACAACAACATCGTCGGCAACGTCAACGGCAGCAACAACTTCGACCTGCGCCCGGGCAACGTCGCCGCCTACATCACCCCCACCTTCTCCGGTCTGCACGGCGCCATCGCTTACGTGGCCGGCAACGAAGTGGGTAACGGCACCGCTCCGAACCAGAGCGCCTGGTCCGCCATGGGCATGTACGACAACGGCCCGCTGTTCGCCTCGCTGGCTTACGAAAAGCACAACAACCTCAACGCCACGGGTGACGATCGTGACGCCTGGAAAGCCGGCGTGGGCTATAAGTTCGGCGACGCTCAACTCGGCCTGATCTATGAAGACGCGGAAACCGTCCTCGGCGCGAACAACGTCAAGTCCCGCAAGGCCTGGTACCTGAACGGCCAGTACACGATGGGTGCTATCGTCCTGAAGGCCGCCTACGGCCGCGCTGGCGACGTCAAGACCCAGGCTGACACCTCGGCCCGTACCTTCGACCTGGGCGCGGACTACAACCTGTCCAAGCGCACCAAGATGTACGCCGTGTACCAGAAGACCAACAACGACACCAATGGCACCTACGGTCTGGGCGCTGGCCAGGGTTCGGCCCTCACCCCGGGCGCGGGCGAGGATCCTTCGGCCTTCTCGATCGGCGTGCGCCACACCTTCTAATTCAAGGCTGGCGCAAGCCAGTTGAGATTGGATGTGAAACGGGCAGCTTCGGCTGCCCGTTTTTTTATGCCGCTCATGGCACAATGGGATTGATGTTCAGCACAAGATTCCAGCGCGACATTGTGATGACGTGATGACCAGCCACGCGCAACTGCGCATGGATGCTCGTGGATTCGACGAAACCAGTTGCTGGAGATCATCGAATCAGGCGAGTTGCGATATCGCGATGCCACCTACCTGTGGGCTTACAAGGCTTTCAGCGAACGGGCGGACAATCTGCTGTGCGCGGTTCTGGTGCTGGAAGACAGTCTGATCGTGAAAACCGTGATGCATCATTTCGAGGCGACATAGGAGCAAGGCAATGCATACGACCTATTACGACGACGACATCTTGGTGATTCGCCTGTCGGACAAACCCATCGTGCGTGAGGTGCCTCAAGATTGGAACACGCATGTCAGTTACACCGAGGATGGCACGACGGTGGAGATCGTGTTGCTGGAAGCGCGCGCGAATGGCGCTTATCCGTTTGAATTCAAACATGCGAGAGCCGCCTGACGGCGGCGTCTCTGCTTGCGCTTCCATTCGGGCACCCGGGCGTAAGCCAGGTCGAGGAGGGTGGGCGGGGATCATCGGGCGGGTTTGGTCGCCCGTTTTTTCCGCTGCATGAGGCGGCGACTGCTTCAGCCTTCGACAATCTCGAAATCGTGCGTGATCTCGGCCATCTTGCCGAGCATGATGCTGGCCGAGCAGTATTTTTCGGCGGAGAGCTTCACCGCCTGCTCCACCCGCTTGGGGTCGAGCGACTTGCCGGTGACGGTGAAGTGGACGTGGATCTTCGTGAACACCTTGGGGTCGGTGTCGGCGCGGGTGGCGGAAAGATCGGCCACGCAGTCGGTGATCTGCTGGCGGCTCTTGCGCAGGATCAGCACCACGTCGAAGGCGGAGCAGCCGCCCAGGCCCATGAGCAGCATTTCCATCGGCCGCACGCCGAGGTTCTTGCCGCCGGCTTCGGGCGCGCCGTCCATGACGACGCTGTGGCCGGATTCGCTCTGGCCGACGAACGAAACGCCTTCGATGAGTTTGACGCGGGCTTTCATGATGTTCCTCGATTAAAACAACAAGCGGAGTTTGTACCACAGGATGCCCAGCCACTCGTGCAGGGCGAAGGTGCTGTTCCAGGCTCGGGTGACGAAACGGGCTCAATCAAACAAGGTGTGCAGGAGTTCGTCGCGTGTGATGCCGTGATGTGTGGCCACAACGGAAAGAATGGCGGCAAGCGTGCCAAGTTTCAGCGGGTCGTGCAGGGGTATCGTGAGGTGGTGTTCACCTCGAACCCGGCTGGTCAGGCGGAGGTGGCTGCCGGTTTGCCGGGTTGTTGCGTAGCCGAGTTTGGCAAGTCGTTTGACAAGATCGGTGCCTGTCAGGTCCCGCGGGATTTTCATGCCGCGAGAACTTCCTCGCGCGTGATGTGCAGGCGAATGACGCGAGGTGCTTCGCCCGCATCGAAATGGCAGTGAACGGCGTCCCTGATGAGCGCATGAAGGCTCGGCATGTCCTCGGCTTCGGTGATGATGTCCTGGCCGACGCCGCGGGCGATGAACCCCCCCTCTGGCGACTCTTCGACGATGAAATGGATTTCGGTCATGGCAAAGGCCCTTTGGAGTCAAACTGCGGTTTCAAGTATCGCCCAACTCGGGGGCGAGGTGAACCCGGGTGTGCTGGCTGTCTGACTCTGGAATGGGCTCGGATTTTGACGTTCTCCGCGCAGTTAAAACTGCGAGCGGAGTTTGTACCACAGGATGCCCAGCCACTCGTGCAGGGCGAAGGTGCTGTCGCGCAGACCAGCGGGACTGGGAACGAGGCCCATCACGTCGTCGAGCGCGGTGCGGGAAAACTGGATACCGGCGGGGACGACGGCGAGCCCCTGTGCTTCGAAGAGCGGCTGCGCGCGGCGCAGGTGCCAGGCGTGGGTGACGAGGGCGATGCGCGTCACGCGGTCGGTTTTCAGAAGCTGCGCGGCATGCCGGGCGTTGTCCCAGGTGGTGAGCGCGCTGTTTTCCACCCAGCGCGGCGCGATGCCGTATTCGTCCGCGAGGATGCGGCGCATGATGTCGCCTTCGGCGAGCGTGCCGCCGCCCGGTTTGCCGCCGGTGACGAGTACCGGCAGGCCGCTCGTGCGGGCGAGGTGCGCGCCGTAGCGCAGGCGTTCCAGGGTGATGGCGTTGACGGTGTCGCCGCCGTATTCGGCGGCGGCGATGCGGCGCCCGCCGCCCAGTACGACGATGGCGTCGGCGGATTGCAGCGCCTCCGGCGTGACGGGCGCGGAGATTTCGAGGCTCTTGAGCAACACGCCGCCTACCCAGGGCGTGGACAGGGCGTACAGCGCGGCGGTGGACAACAGGATCAGCGACATGGCCAGGCGGGGGTGGCGACGGTGGAGGAGCATCCCGGCGGCAAGCAGCAGAATCAGCGACAGCGGCGGCAACAGGGCGGCGGCGATGAGGTTTGTGGCGAGCCAGGCGGTCATGGCGGGCGATTGTAAGCCAGCCCGGCGGCGGATTCGCGAGAATGTTTGACTTTGTCACGCGGCGGCGGTTAGAATGCCCGGCTTTCCGAGATTGTCCTCTTATTGCAGAGGTTGGGTCATGAAAACCTATTCCGCCAAACCCGCTGAAGTCAAACGCGACTGGTACGTGGTCGATGCCGACAACAAAGTGCTGGGCCGTCTGGCTTCCGAAATTGCCCGCCGTCTGCGCGGCAAGCACAAGCCCGAATTCACGCCGCACGTCGATACCGGCGACTACATCGTCGTGGTCAACGCCGGCAAGATGGTCGTCACCGGCAACAAGGGCCTCGACAAGAAATACTATCGTCACTCGGGCTTCCCCGGCGGCATCTACGAAACCAACTTCGACAAGATGCAGGCGCGCTTCCCCGGCCGCGCGCTGGAAAAGGCCGTGAAGGGCATGCTGCCCAAGGGCCCCCTCGGCTACGCCATGATCAAGAAAATGAAGATCTACGCCGGCGCGGAGCATCCGCACGAGGCGCAGCAGCCCAAGCCGCTGGAAATCAACGCTCAATAAGGTCACACCATGATCGGTAACTACAACTACGGTACGGGTCGTCGCAAGGAATCGGTCGCCCGCGTGTTCATCAAGGCCGGCAGCGGCAAGATTATCGTCAACGACAAGCCGGTGGACGAGTATTTTTCCCGCGAAACCGGCCGCATGGTCGTGCGCCAGCCGCTGGTGCTGACCGACAGCCTGAACAAGTTCGACATCATGGTGAACGTGTCGGGCGGCGGTGAATCCGGCCAGGCGGGTGCGGTGCGCCACGGCATCACCCGCGCGCTGATCGATTTCTCGGCCGAAATGAAGCCCACGCTGAAAGCCGCTGGTCTGGTGACCCGCGACGCCCGAGAAGTCGAACGGAAAAAGGTCGGCTTCCACAAGGCCCGTCGCCGCAAGCAGTTCTCCAAGCGCTGATCGCCTGGGCACAGAAAAGCCGTCCGCGTGGACGGCTTTTTTTATGGCTGTCAGGGCCGCTGGCATAAAATAGGCAAACTCTAGGCAAGGACCATTCACCATGATCAAAGTCGGTATCGTCGGCGGCACGGGCTACACCGGGGTCGAACTGCTGCGCCTGCTGGCGCGCCATCCGCAGGTGGAATTGCGCGCGATCACCTCGCGCAAGGAAGCCGGAATGCCGGTCGCGGACATGTTTCCCAACCTGCGCGGCCGCGTGGCGCTGGCGTTTTCCACGCCCGAGGAGGCGGGGCTGGAAACCTGCGACGTGGTGTTCTTCGCCACGCCCAACGGCGTGGCGATGCAACAGACGCGCGCGCTGCTCGACGCGGGCGTGAAGGTGATCGATCTGGCGGCGGACTTTCGCATCAAGGACATCGCGGTGTGGGAGCAGTGGTACAAGATGGAACACGCCTGCCCCGACCTGGTGGCCGAGGCGGTGTACGGCCTGCCCGAGATCAACCGCGACCAGATCCGCGGCGCGCGCCTCATCGCCAATCCCGGCTGTTATCCGACGGCGGTGCAGCTGGGATTCCTGCCGCTGCTCGAATCCGGCGCGGTCGATGCGGGGTTCCTGGTGGCGGACGCCAAATCGGGCGTGTCGGGCGCCGGGCGCAAGGCAGAAACGCACATCCTGTTCGCCGAGGCGGCGGACAATTTCAAGGCCTACGCGGTGGGCGGCCACCGTCACTGGCCGGAAATCAGGCAGGGGCTGGAGCGCTTCGCCGGCAAGCCGGTGGGCTTCACCTTCGTGCCGCATCTGACGCCGCTGATCCGGGGCATCCACGCCACGCTTTATGCGAGGCTCAGCAGGGACATCGATCTGCAGGCCCTGTTCGAGACGCGTTACGCCGGCGAAGCCTTCGTCGACGTGCTGCCGGCGGGCGCGCATCCCGAAACCCGCTCGGTGCGCGGCGCCAACACCTGCCGCATCGCGGTGCACCGGCCGCAGGGCGGCGATACTGTCGTGGTGCTGTCGGTGATCGACAATCTGGTTAAGGGCGCCGCCGGTCAGGCGGTGCAGAACATGAATATCCTGTTCGGCTTGCCGGAGGACACGGCGCTTGCCGACATCGGCATGCTGCCCTGAGCGCGGAACTCCGCGCCCGGGCCGGGGTCTTTGCTTGACGCCGGCCGGGTGAAGCGGATAATCACCCCACACTTTTTTTAGGAGCAGTGCCATGAATGCAGCCACCGAAATGGAATCCCCGCTGATCTTCACCGACAGCGCCGCCGCCAAGGTCAAGAGCCTGATCGACGAGGAAGGCAACCCCGACCTGAAACTGCGCGTGTTCGTCTCCGGTGGCGGTTGCTCCGGCTTCCAGTACGGCTTCACCTTCGACGAATCGCAGAACGACGACGACACCGTGATGGTGAAGAACGGCGTGACCCTGCTGGTCGATTCGATGAGCTTCCAGTATCTGGTCGGCGCGGAAATCGACTACAGCGAAGGCCTGGAAGGCGCGCAGTTCGTGATCAAGAACCCGAACGCCACCACCACCTGCGGTTGCGGTTCGTCGTTCTCGGCGTAAGCGGGATTCGCATCCCCCAACAAAAAAGCGGCCGAGGCCGCTTTTTTGTTGGGTGCCCGGCCTGCCTCAGGCCGGATAGATGGCGCCGAGGATGCGCGGGCCGCGCGCACCCGTCACGGCGGGCAGGTTGCCGGGCTGGCGATGCAGGGTCTGGCGCGCCAGCCAGGCGAATGCCATGGCCTCGACCCAGTCGGGATCGATGCCCAGCACCGCCGTCGTCGCGACGCGCGTCCCGGGCAACAGTTCGGCGAGGCGCGTCATCAACTGGCTGTTGTGCGCGCCGCCGCCGCACACATAGATTTCCTGCGCGTGGCGGCACTCATTTTTGATTGCGTGGGCAAGGCTGGCCGCGGTGAATTCCAGCAGGCTGGCCTGGACGTCCTGCGGTGCGATGGCGGGTTGTTGTGCGAGCAGATTGCCCAGCCAGTCCAGGTTGAATTGTTCGCGGCCCGCGCTTTTGGGCGGCGGGGAGGCGAGGTAGGGATGGGCCAGCAGCCGACCCAGCAATTCCGGGTTGACGGTGCCGCTGGCCGCCCAGGCGCCATCCCGGTCGTAACGCTGCTGGCGGTGACGCTGAATCCAGGCGTCCATCAGCATGTTGCCCGGGCCGGTGTCCCAGCCGCGCACCGGGCCGCCGGGCGGCAGGTCGGTGACATTGGCGATGCCGCCAAGGTTGGCGATGATGCGGTGCCGGCTGGCGTCGCCCAGCACGTGCGCGTGAAACGCAGGCACCAGCGGTGCGCCCTGGCCGCCCGCCGCGATGTCGCGGCTACGAAAATCCGCGACGACGGTGAGGCCGGTGCGTTCCGCCAGCAAGGCGGCGTTGCCGATCTGCAGGGTGTAGCCGCGCGCGGGCTGGTGGCGCAGGGTCTGGCCGTGGCAGCCAACGGCGCGGATCGATTCGCGAACCTGGTCGGCGCAAAGTGCATCGACGGCGCAGGCGTAGAGTTCGGCCAGTTCGTTGGCCGCGCGTGCGGCCAGGTCGATTTCGTCGGCTTGCGGGGCGTGCAGGGCGAGAAGCTTCGCACGCAGCGCGTCGCTGTAGGGCAGGTAATGGGTTTTGAGCAGGCGGGGCGCCTGGCCTGGGGAAAACTCGGCCAGAACTGCGTCTACGCCGTCGAGGCTGGTGCCTGACATGAGACCGACGTAGCGCTCGGTCTCATGCGATGCAGGATTGCTCAATCGAGCGCGGCGAGGTTGGTGCCCCGCAGCAGCGAGAGCTTCTCGCTCCAGCCGGCGGTCTGCTGCAGGAAACGCGCGCGCTGCGCGGCTGCCAGCGGCGGCGAGCCGGGCAGCTTGACGGTGAGCGGGTTTTGCGGCGCGCCTGCGATGCGGACCTCGTAGTGCAGGTGCGGGCCGGTGGAGGCGCCCGTCGAACCGACGTAGGCGATAACCTCGCCCTGGCTGACGGCGCGGCCGCGACGCATGCCGGAGGCGAACGCGCTCAGGTGGGCATAATAGGTTTCGTAGCCATTGTGATGGCGCAGGATGACCAGGTTGCCGTAACCGCC
Organism: Thiobacillus sp.; assembly: GCA_020217265.1. GTDB lineage: Bacteria > Pseudomonadota > Gammaproteobacteria > Burkholderiales > Thiobacillaceae > Thiobacillus. The sequence goes on from JAIWOS010000034.1 coordinate 10,949, forward strand.
CTTGCGCCCGGCGAATTCGACGGTGGCGTCGCCCGTGGCCTTGACGCGGGTGCCGGTGGGGGCGCCGAAGTCGACGCCGGTGTGTTTGCGGTGAAAGCCGTAGAGCGGGTGCTGGCGCGAGTTGCTGAAGCCGGAGGTGACGCGCGAAAACTCGAGCGGCGAACGCAGGAATCCCTTCTTGAGCGATTCGCCCTCGGGGGTGTAATAGGCTTCGGTGCCGAAGGGGTCGCGATAAAGAATGGCGCGATGGGCCTTGCCGGCATTGACGAATTCTGCGGCAAGCAGCTTGCCGGTGCCGACGGGTTCGCCGTTGCGGTAGTTCACGGTGTAAATCACCGAGAAGGTGTCGCCGCGCCGCAAGTCTTCGCGGAAGTCGATGGCGGTCGAGAAGGTTTCCGCCATCTGGTCGGCGATCTTGTCCGGGATGCCGGCGCTGTCGGTGGCGCCATAGAGCGAGGACTGGATGCGGCCGGAGCGCATGACCACGCGGGTTTCGGTCAGCTCGCTCGCGTCCTCGGCAACGAAGCTGTCGCCCGCGCGGCGAACCAGCAAGGCCGGCGCATTGCTGCGTTCGAACTGGACCGTCAGCAGGTCGCCGCCGGGGGCAGTGGTTGCCTGGATGCGTTTTCCAGCCTGAATACTGGCAGCCAGTTCGCGCACGACGGGGGTGGCGAGCAATCGTTGGATATCGAGGTCGTCGATCTTGAGCCGGGCGAGCGCGCTGGCGAGCGTATCGCCACTCTGGACGGTGCTCTCGCGTTCAAATGGCCCGTGATTGCCGGCTGAAACCAGAGCGGGCAGCGCGATCGCTTCGGTGATGGTTTCCGGCGGAACGTCTAGCGTGCGGGTATCAGGCGCGATGCCGAACGCGGCAACGACGCCGAACAGCGGCAAACTCGACAGTGCAACCAGCGTTCGCAGGCTGAAGCGGCGTTCCGCTCCGGTCAGGCGATCGGTTAAGATTCTCAGCTTGGTAAGCGGCATGGACCGGTTCCCTTCCGTAATCGAGCCCGGAGTCTAACACACATCTCTCCGGGGGCATTTTTCAATCCAATCAGCACCTTGGCGCGTGCCGGGTGGAAGCCCATTCTTGTTATACGGCCCTGGACGGCCAAACTTGATCTGTCAGAGAGGAAATCGATGCAGGACGCCTTGCAGGAAATCAAACGCGGCGCTGACGAGCTGCTGGTAGAAGCCGAGCTGGTCGACAAGCTGAAATCCGGCCGGCCGCTGCGCGTCAAGGCGGGTTTCGATCCGACCGCGCCGGACCTGCACCTCGGCCACACGGTTCTGTTGAACAAGCTGCGGCAATTCCAGCAGCTGGGCCATCAGGTTGTGTTTCTGATCGGCGACTTCACCGGCATGATCGGCGACCCCACCGGCAAGAACGCGACACGTCCCCCCTTGACGCGGGAGGCGGTCGCGGAGAATGCAAAGACCTACCAGGAGCAGGTGTTCAAGATCCTCGACCCGGCGCTGACCGAAGTCAGGTTCAATTCCGAATGGATGGAAGGGCTGGGTTCGGTCGGCATGATCCGGCTGGCGGCCTCGCACACCGTGGCGCGCATGCTGGAGCGGGACGACTTCCACAAGCGCTACACCAGTCAGCAGCCCATCGCGATTCATGAATTCCTGTATCCCCTGATCCAGGGCTACGATTCCGTGGCGCTGAAGGCGGACGTCGAGCTCGGTGGCACCGACCAGAAGTTCAACCTGCTGATGGGGCGCGAGTTGCAGAAGCAGCACGGCCAGCCCGCGCAGTGCATCCTCACCATGCCTTTGCTGGAAGGGCTGGACGGCGTCAACAAGATGTCCAAGTCGCTGGGCAATTACGTGGGCATCAATGAGCCCCCGCAGGAAATCTTCGGCAAGCTGATGTCGGTTTCCGATGATCTCATGTGGCGCTACATCCACTTGTTGTCGTTCGAGTCGCTGCAGACCATTGAGGAATGGAAACGTCAGGTGGCCGAGGGCGCCAACCCGCGCAACATCAAGGTCGGATTCGCCAAGGAAATCGTGGCGCGCTTCCATGGCCAGGCGGCGGCACGGCAGGCGCTGGCCGACTTCGAGGCGCGCTTCCAGAAAGGCGCGCTGCCCGAAGACATGCCGGAAGTCAGCCTGCCAGGCCAGGATGGCGGTTTGGCCGTGCCACAGTTGCTCAAGCTCGCCGGTCTGGTTGCCAGCACATCCGAAGCCATTCGCCAGATTGCTGGCGGGGGCGTGAAGCTCGATGGCGAGCGCGTCGCGGACAAGGGGGTGTGCGTGCCTGCCGGGGCGACGGTCGTGGCCCAGGTGGGCAAGCGGAAATTCGCGCGTGTTACGGTTGTTTGAAAATAATTTGCGGAAAGTGTTGACGGATTCTTTTCGCTCTGTAGAATGCGCACCTTCTCGAAACGCAGCGCGTTGTCCGAAACGACAGACGAACTGCTAATCGATTGATCTTTAACAATTAACAGCCGATAGGTGTGGGTGTTTTTGCGGTAGCTGTCCTGGTTTTGGCTGGGGTAGCGCTAGCATAGATGCTCATGCCGAATGAAGTAATTCATTTGAGTTGAGCGAAGAAGTATTTAGTAATTGCAGAGATTGAACTGAAGAGTTTGATCCTGGCTCAGATTGAACGCTGGCGGAATGCTTTACACATGCAAGTCGAACGGCAGCACGGGTGCTTGCACC
>JAIWOS010000181.1 GCA_020217265.1 Thiobacillus sp.
CCGAGGTCATGGCCGCGTCGAGCTGGCCGAGGTCGAGCTGGGCGCTGGCGCGCAAGAGCAGCATGTCGAGCCGCGCCGCCGGCGGCAGGCCATCGGCGCCGTAGCGTTCGAGCAGGACACGCGATTTGCCCTGCGCGAGCTGGGCCTGCGCCTGATACACCGCGATTTCGGCACGCGCCGCGCCCAGCCGCTCTGCATCCGCCAACACGCGCTCGGCCGCCGCCGGCTCGCCGCGGCGCAAGTGCGCCTGCCCCAGCAGCACCAGCGCCGGCAGCATGCGCGCATCTTCTTTCAGCGCGTTCTTCAGCTGGATGATCGCGCCGGCGTCGTCGCGCCGGGTATAACGCTTGAGCGCGTCCTCGTAATAGCGCGAGGCATTCGCGGCGGAATCGGCGTACGCCAGCGGCACGACAAGGACGCCGGCCAGCAGCAGGGCGAGCGGACGGGGCAGGGGCATGGTGGCTCCACAAACTGCGATCACGGATCAGAGGCAAGTATCGTACCCGACGCGACGCGCCCATCCACGCGAGCCCTCAGCCTGGCGTGCCCGCCCGGCGTCGAAAAGCCGCCCCGACTGTCGGAACGCCAACCCCGGGCAGCCAGGGCTCACCTTATATAATGCGGGTTTTCCTGATCGCCCTGCCCCATGTCCCGCGCGCCCAATTCCAGAGAGGCAGCCCTCCGCTCGCTGCTCACCCAACGCATTCTCGTGCTCGACGGCGCGATGGGGACGATGATCCAGCGCTACAAGCTCAGCGAAGCGGACTATCGCGGCGAGCGTTTCAAGGACTTTCCGCACGACGTGAAGGGCAACAACGACCTGTTGTGCCTGACCAGGCCCGAAATCATCAAGGACATCCACGCGCAGTACCTCGCGGCGGGTGCGGACATTCTGGAAACCAACAGTTTCAATGCGACCAGCATTTCCATGGCGGATTACCACATGGAATCGCTGGTCCACGAGCTGAACGTCGCCGCGGCGAAGCTGGCGCGCGAAGCCGCCGACGAAGCCACCGCGCAGAATCCGGACAAGCCGCGCTTCGTCGCCGGGGTGCTGGGACCCACCTCGCGCACCGCGACGATTTCGCCCGATGTGAACGACCCCGGTTTCCGCAACGTCACCTTCGACGAACTGCGCACGGCGTATCTCGAAGCGATCGACGGCCTGGTCGAGGGCGGCGCCGACATCCTGATGGTCGAAACCATTTTCGACACACTCAACGCCAAGGCGGCGCTGTTTGCCATCGAGGAATATTTCGAGCGCGAAGGCGTGCGCCTGCCGGTCATGATTTCCGGCACGATCACCGACGCTTCCGGCCGCACGCTGTCAGGCCAGACCACCGAAGCCTTCTGGAATTCGGTGCGCCATGCCCAGCCCCTGTCGATCGGCCTGAATTGCGCGCTGGGTCCGGATCTGCTGCGCCAGTATGTGGCCGAACTCTCGGCCAAGGCCGACTGTTTCGTCTCCGCCCACCCCAACGCTGGGCTGCCCAACGCCTTCGGCGAATACGACATGCAGGGCCCGGAAATGGCCGGGCACATCGCCGAATGGGCGCGCTCGGGCTTGCTCAACATCGTCGGCGGCTGTTGCGGATCGACGCCGGCGCACATCGCCGATATCGCCCGGGCCGTCGCCGGCGCAGCCCCCCGCGTGCCGCCGGTGCTCGAACCGGCGATGCGGCTGTCGGGACTCGAACCCTTCAACGTCGGCAAGGATTCATTGTTCGTCAACGTCGGCGAGCGCACCAACGTCACCGGCTCGCGCGCCTTCGCCAGGATGATTCTCGAAGGCCGCTACGACGACGCCTTGTCGGTGGCGCGCCAGCAAGTCGAAAACGGCGCCCAGATCATCGACATCAACATGGACGAGGGGATGCTCGACGCGGAAAGCGCGATGGTGCGTTTCCTGCACCTGATCGCCTCCGAGCCCGACATCGCGCGGGTGCCGATCATGATCGACTCCAGCAAATGGAGCGTGATCGAGGCCGGCCTCAAGTGCATCCAGGGCAAGGGCATCGTCAACTCGATCTCCATGAAGGAAGGCGAGGCCGAATTCATCGAGCGCGCCAAACTCTGCCGCCGCTACGGCGCGGCGGTGATCGTGATGGCCTTCGACGAGGTCGGCCAGGCCGACACCTACGCGCGCAAGACCGAAATCTGCGCGCGCGCCTACAAGCTGCTCACCGAGACCGTCGGCTTTCCGCCGGAGGACATCATCTTCGACCCCAATATTTTCGCGGTGGCGACCGGCATCGAGGAGCACGCCAACTACGCGGTGGACTTCATCGAAGCCACCCGCTGGATCCGGCAGAACCTGCCGCACGCCCACATCTCCGGCGGCGTGTCGAACGTCTCCTTTTCATTCCGCGGCAACGACGCGGTGCGCGAGGCGATCCACACGGCGTTTCTGTATCACGCGATCAAGGCCGGCATGGACATGGGCATCGTCAACGCCGGCCAGCTCGGCGTATACGAGAACCTCGACCCGGAACTGCGCGAGCGCGTCGAGGACGTGCTCCTGAACCGCCGCCCGGATGCGACCGAGCGACTGGTGGCCTTTGCGGAAAACGTGAAGGGCGGTGCGAAGGAAAAGACCGTCGACCTCGCCTGGCGCCAGCTGCCGGTGAACGAGCGGCTGACCCACGCGCTGGTGCAGGGCATCACCGACTACATCATCGAAGACACCGAGGCCGCGCGGCTGGAGGCCGAGCGCCCGCTGCACGTCATCGAAGGGCCGCTGATGGCCGGCATGAACGTGGTCGGCGACCTCTTCGGCGCCGGCAAGATGTTCCTGCCGCAGGTGGTGAAGTCCGCGCGCGTGATGAAGCAGGCCGTCGCCCACCTCATCCCCTACATCGAGGCCGACAAGCAGGCCGGCGACGCCGAGAGCGCGGGCAAGATCATCATGGCCACGGTGAAGGGCGACGTGCATGATATCGGCAAGAATATCGTCGGCGTGGTGCTGGGCTGTAACGGCTACGAGATCGTCGATCTCGGCGTGATGGTGCCGGCACAGAAAATCCTCGACGCCGCGCGCGAGCACAAGGCCGACATCATCGGCCTGTCGGGCCTCATCACGCCTTCGCTCGAGGAAATGGCGCACGTGGCCAGCGAAATGCAGCGCCAGGGCTTCACGATTCCGCTCCTGATCGGCGGCGCGACCACCTCGCTCGCCCACACCGCGGTCAAGATCGAGCCCAATTACCAGCACCCGGTCGTCTACGTGAAGGACGCGTCGCGTGCCGTCGGCGTCTGCACGCAGCTGCTGTCGAACGACCTGCGCGACGCCTTCGTCGCCGAGACCCGCGCCGATTACGCGGCAACGCGCGAACGCCATCTGCGCAACAAGTCCGACACGGTGCGCCTGCCGCTGGCCGAAGCGCGCGCCAACAAGTTCAGGATCGACTGGACCCGCTACACGCCGCCCGCGCCTCGCCAGCCCGGCGTGCATGTCCTCAAGGCCTACGACCTGGCGGCGATCGCCCGGAACATCGACTGGACGCCGTTCTTCGCCTCCTGGGAACTGCACGGCAAATTCCCCCGGATTCTCGAAGACGAAGTGGTCGGCACCGAGGCAAAGAAGCTCTACGCCGACGCGCAGGCCATGCTCGCGAAAATGATCGCCGAGCAGTGGGTCGAGGCGCGCGCCGTGTTCGGCCTGTTCCCCGCCAACAGCGTGGACGACGACGACATCGCCGTCTACACGGACGAAACCCGCAGCGAAACCCGCATGGTCTGGCACAACCTCCGGCAGCAGATGAAAAAGCCCGCGGGCCGCGCCAACCTCTGCCTGGCCGATTTCGTCGCGCCGCGCGACAGCGGCATCCCGGATTACCTCGGCGCCTTCGTCGTGACCGCCGGCATCGGCGAGGACGAGCGCGCCCGCGCGTTCGAAGCCGCGCACGACGACTACTCCGCGATCCTGTTCAAGTCGCTGTGCGACCGCCTGGCCGAAGCCTTCGCCGAGCACCTGCACCTGCGCGTGCGCCGCGAATTCTGGGGCTACGCGCCCGACGAAGCCCTCACCAACGACGACCTCATCGCCGAAAAATACCAGGGCATCCGCCCCGCCCCCGGCTACCCCGCCTGCCCCGAGCACAGCGAAAAGGCCGGCCTGTTCGAGCTCCTCGACGCCACCGCGCAGATCGGCGTGCAACTCACCGAGAATTTCGCCATGTGGCCGGGCGCCGCGGTGTCGGGCTTTTACCTCTCGCACCCCGACAGCCAGTACTTCGCCGTCGCCAAACTCGAACGCGACCAGGTCGAGGATTACGCGCGGCGCAAGGGCTGGGACCTGAAGACGGCGGAACGCTGGCTGGCGCCGAACCTGGGCTATACACCCGATTGAGTTCTGGCGCTGGGCTTACCAGCCCTGTTGCAGCATCTTCTCCAGCCAGAACAGCCCGATGACCGTCTTGGTCTCGCAGATGCGGCCGTCACGCACCCACTGCATCGCCTCGTCGAACGGCAAGCGGAAGACTTCGAGAAATTCGTCGTGGTCGCGGCCGTGGTCGCCGGCTTTCAGCTCGCGCGCCAGATAGAACGCCAGCCGCTCGTTGGAATACCCGATGCACGGATAAATCGTGGTGAGCTCGCGCCAGACGCCCGCGGTGTAGCCGGTTTCCTCTTCCAGCTCGCGTTGCGCGCACGTCAGGTCGGCCTCGCCGGGATCGATCTTGCCGGCCGGGAATTCGATGAAGTCGCGATGCAAGGGGTAGCGGTGCTGGCGCTCCAGCAGCACGTCGCCGTTGTCGAACACGGGGATGACGACCACGGCGCCGGGGTGGATGAGGTATTCGCGCGTGGATTCGCCGCCGTTGGGCAGGCGCACGCGGTCGCGCCTGACGTGCATGAGCCGGCCCTGGAAGACGGTTTCGGTATCGAGCTGCGTTTCGGTGAGGTCGGATGCGTCGGTTTTCATGCCCGCGATGATAGCCGCGCGCTGCGGAAAACCGGGCAAAAAAAAGCCGGGTTCTTGCGAACCCGGCATAAAAGAGAGGACGAGCCCCTCATTGCGGAGAACTTCCTGCTTGCGAAACAGTGAGCAAGCAAAAGCATGCTACGAAGGGATCGCGGATTTGGATATACGACTTTAGTCGTAGATGGCACCCAAGCTATTGATTAGTAAAAACATTTAGTTTTTGAAACTCGCAAATATCCCGCTCGGAAGTGCCGGCTTCCCTTCAACTGCCGCCCGATTCGCAGGCGGCCCGCTATTCGGAACTGCTGCAACCGCCCGATTCGACGACGGTTCCGCCCCCCGGCGCGGCCTTCACCGTGCCGACGAACATCATGTTCTCGATGCGCTCGAAATGGGCGTCGAGTGCCGACTCGACCTCGCGCTCCGACAGCCCGTCGTAGATATAGACGTTGCCGCTGCGTTCCTTGTCGAGTTCGGCCGGCGTGGGCTGCATCAGCCGGCGCACCTGCCATTGATGAAGATTGTCGTTCGGGGTCTGCGCCATGCCGGGGCCGATCGCCAGCAGGCCGCTGAGGAGCGCTTCGCCTGTGTGCAAAATCGTGTGTGCCATGGTCCACCTCCAGTCCGGAAGCCGCTGCGAGCTGCGGGGTCTCCGTTATAGAAGCCCCCCTGCGAACCGCCATACGACTTTAGTCGTAGAGGCCAGACAAGCCCTTGTTTACAAGAACTTAATTTTTTCTCTCAGACAGGAATACTGGCGCCGGCTGACGGCAAGACGCTCGTCCAGTCCATCCAGACGCAGGAAATGCCCCTCGTCGTCGCCCGGCAGTTTGCCGATTTCGCGGATGCGCGCGCCGGCCACCAGGCAATTGCGATGAATGCGCACGAAGGCGTCGCCGAATTCGCTTTCGAGCCGGGTGAGCGATTCCTCCAGCAGGAACTCGCGCGCCGCGGTGCGCACGGTGACATATTTCAGCTCGGCTTTCAGGTACAGGATGTCGGCGACGGGAATGAGGACGATGCGCCCTTTTTCGTTGACCGACAGATGGGTGCGCGCCTTGGGGTAAGCCGCGCGCAGGTGTTCGAGCGCGCCGGCATTGAGCCGGTGGGCGCGCGACAGCGCTCGCACCAGCCGGTCGGCGCGCACCGGTTTCAACAGGTAATCGACGGCATTGAGGTCGAAGGCCTGACACGCGTAGGCATCGTAGGCGGTGCTGAAGATGATGGCCGGCGGCGCGGCCAGCCGGTTGAGGTGCGCCGCACACTCGAGGCCGTCCATGCCCGGCATGCGGATATCGAGCAGGACGGCGTCGACCGGCTGGCGCTGCACCGCCTCCAGCGCCGCCAGGCCGGTTTCCGCCTCGCCCACGACGTTGACCGGCAGTTCGGCCGCGCAGTCGGCCAGCACATCGCGCAGGCGGCGGCGCGCGGGCGCCTCGTCATCGACGATGAGGACGGACAGGGGCAGGCTGGGTGCGTTCACGGGTATAGGGCATGACGATGTGCACCTGATAAACGGCGCCCATGGGCTCGGACTTGAGCTGCGCGTCCAGATCGAAATGCAGCAGCAGCCGCTCGCGGATGTTGGCCAGCGCGATCCGGTTGCCCTTGTGATGGCTGGCGTCGGCGGCGACGGGGTTGCGCACGACGATGTGCACCTTGTCGCCGCTGCGGTAGACGTTGAGGCTGACCTCGCCGCCGCCGGGCTGCGGTTCGATGCCGTGATAGACCGCGTTTTCCACCAGCGGCTGGATGACCAGCGGCGGAATCAGCGCGTCGGCCGGCATTTTCCGGGTATGCCAGACGACCTGCAGGCGGTCGCCCAGACGCAGCTGTTCCAGCTCCAGGTAGGCGCGGGTGAGCGCCACTTCGTCTTCCAGCGGCACCAGCTGGTTGGCCTGGCTCATCAGCGCACGGAACAGGTCGGCCATGTTTTCCAGCGCGTGCTCGGCGCGGCGCGGATCGCTGCGCACCAGCGACAGCACGGCATTGAGACTATTGAACAGGAAATGCGGGCGGATGCGCGCCTGCAGGGCCTGCAACCGCGCCTCGGTAATGGCCGGCGACAACGCGCGGGCGCGCAGATTGAAGTAGGCGAGCAGGCCGCCGCCCAGCGCCAGCGCGAACAGGGCCACGACGGCCGGGGTGTAGGCCACGCTGTCGGTGAGCGGCGCCAGCCAGGCAGCGACGCCCGCCGCCACCGCCATGCCGAGGGCCAGCGTTGCCGCCACGCCCTTTCTGTAGGGCAGACCGCGCAGCCAGCGCGAAGCGAAGCACAGGGCCAGCAGACACAGCAGCAAGGCCGGCTGCGCCAGCGCCGAGAGCGCGATGAATTCGGCCCGGAAGTCGTCGACGTTCGCGGCGCGCGCGATCACGCCGGCGATCAGTGCGGCTTCCACCGTCAGCGCTATGCGCAGGCTCGTGCCCAGGTGGCAGAAGTTCGGCAATTCGACCGGCCGGTTGTTATGATTCCTGCTTTTCATCCCTTGCCTGCCCCATGAGCACCTCATCGACGCCCCCGACCGGCGCCTGGTCCGGCCGCTTTTCCGAACCGGTGTCCGAACTCGTCAAACGCTACACCGCGTCGATTCCCTTCGATTATCGGCTGGCCGAGTTCGACATTCAGGGCTCGCTCGCCCACGCCGCCATGTTGCACCACGTCGGCGTGCTATCCAAGGACGACCTGGACGCCATTCGCCGGGGCATGGCCGAGCTGCTGGAAGACATCCGCGCCGGGCGCTTCGAATGGTCGCTGGACAAGGAAGACGTCCACCTCAACATCGAGGCGGCGTTGACGGCCAGAATCGGCGACGCCGGCAAGCGCCTGCACACCGGCCGTTCCCGCAATGACCAGGTGGCGACCGACATCCGCCTGTACCTGCGCGACGCCATCGACCGCATCGCGGCCGGCATTCGCGCCTGCCAGGCGTCGCTCGTCGATCTGGCCGAGGCGCACGCCGACACGGTGATGCCGGGCTTCACCCATTTGCAGGTCGCGCAGCCGGTCACCTTCGGCCACCATCTCCTCGCCTACTTCGAAATGCTGGCGCGCGACGCCGAGCGCATGGCCGACTGCCGCAGCCGCGTGAATCGCCTGCCGCTGGGCGCCGCGGCGCTCGCCGGCACCAGCTATCCCATCGACCGCGCCTTCGTCGCGCGCGAGCTCGGCTTCGAGGCGGTGTGCGAGAACTCGCTCGACGCGGTCTCGGACCGAGACTTCGCCATTGAATTCGCCGCCGCAGCGGCGCTGGTGATGACGCACCTGTCGCGCCTTTCGGAAGAGCTGATCCTGTGGATGAGCCCGCGCTTCGGCTTCATCGACCTCGCCGACCGCTTCTGCACCGGCAGCTCGATCATGCCGCAGAAGAAGAACCCGGACGTGCCCGAGCTGGTGCGCGGCAAGACCGGCCGCGTCAACGGCCATCTCGTCGCCCTTCTCACGCTCATGAAAGGCCAGCCGCTCGCCTACAACAAGGACAACCAGGAAGACAAGGAGCCGCTGTTCGACACGGTGGATACGCTGGTCGACACGCTCACGATCTACGCCGACATGCTGCGCGGCGTGACGGTGAAACCCGAGGCGATGCGCGCCGCCGTCATGCAGGGCTTCGCCACCGCCACCGATCTCGCCGACTATCTGGTGAAAAAAGGCCTTCCTTTCCGCGACGCCCACGAAGTGGTCGCCCGCGCGGTGCGCGCGGCAGAAGCCTCGAACCGCGATCTCGCCGACCTGCCGCTCGCCGAGTTGCAGGCTTTCAGCGCGGTCATCACGGAAGATGTCTACGCCGTGCTGACGCCGGAAGGCTCGCTCGCTGCCCGCGACCACTTCGGTGGCACCGCGCCGAACCAGGTGCGCGCGGCTATCGCCCGGGCGCGCGCGCGGATGTGATCGGTACGCAAACCTATTCAATCACAGGGCGGAAGGTAAGCAAGGAAGAAGGGTACTCCTCCCCTTCTTCCCTTGCCCCCCGTCAATTTCTTTCAGGCACATTCATTCCTGGGCCGGCGGCGCCGACACCGGCGTCGCATGCTCGCGACAGATCCGCCGCGTCTCCGGGCTCGACAGCTTTTCCTGCATCAGCCCGCAGAAATAACTGCGCGGCCCCAGCCGCTGCAGGTGGCGGCAGGTGGCACACACGCCGAAGCTGCGCTTGCCGCTTTGCTGCTGCACCTGCGCGAGCACCTGCCGCAACACCACGATGGCCGACGTCACCCGCGCAGGGCTGGCGGTCTGCACGATGTCGCGCCAGGCGCTGCCGGCGGAAAGCGTCTTCAGGAGCGTGGTGCCGCCTTCGGTGAGAATCAGCCGAACCACCCTGCCGTCGCGCGGGTCGGCGTAGCGCGAGATCAGCCGCCGCCGCGCCAGCACCAGCAGGGTCTGTGAAACCGTGCCCTTGGTGAGCCCCAGGTATTCGGTGAGCGCCTGCGGCGTGTTGGAAAAGCGGTTGGCCTGGTTGAGGTAGAACAGCACCTGCAGGTGCACCGGCTGCAGGCCTTGCGCCGCGCCGGCCTGACGCAGGTCGGCGCGGGTGAGCAAGGAAAGACGCTCGACCAGATCGAAGAGGGTGAGCGCCTGGCTTTTCAAACGCGCATCAGAACGACACGGCGCCGCCGCCCTGGGCGGCGATCAGGCTGGCGAGCTTGTCGAAGAGCGGGGTGCCGTCCTTGGTATCGACCCAGCCGCCGTTCGACGGCTTGAAGTGGAAGCCGCCGGAGCGCGCCGCCACCCAGATTTCGCGGGCGACACCGTGACGGTTGACGATAATCTTGCTGCCGTCGTCGAACTCGATTTCGACGATGCCGTCGGCCGGCGTCTCGAAATCGAGGTCGGCGTCTTCCAGTGCGGCCTCGATGCGCGCCAGCGTCGCGGCGCTGGCCTGGTTGAAGTCGGCTTCGGTCATTCCATTCGTGTCCATCGTGCGTGCTACCATTTCGCGCATGAAACTGCGCGCCATATATATAGTGTCGTTGCTGCTGGTCAGCCTGGGCCTCGCAGGCTGCGGCTCCAAGGGCGACCTGTATCTTCCCGAAAAACCCCCCGCCCCGCAACGGACTGCCAATTGAATACCCTCGCCCGCATCGACGGCGCCCTCCATGTCGAGGGCGTGCCGCTGGAAACGCTCGCCGAACGCTTCGGCACCCCGCTCTACGTCTACTCCCGCGCCGCGCTTGACGCCGCCTGGCAGGCCTATGCGGACGCGTTCGCCGGGATTCCACATCTCGTCTGCTACGCCGTCAAGGCCAACTCCAGCCTCGCCATCCTCCAGCATTTCGCCCGCCTGGGCAGCGGTTTCGACATCGTGTCGGGCGGAGAACTCGCCCGCGTGCTGGCTGCCGGTGGCGATCCCCGCAAGGTCGTGTTCTCTGGCGTGGGCAAGACGGCGGACGAAATGCGCACCGCGCTCGACGCCGGCATCCTCTGCTTCAACGTCGAATCCGAAAGCGAACTGCATCGCCTGAACCGGGTCGCCGGAGAAATGGGCAAACGCGCGCCCGTCTCGTTCCGGGTCAACCCGGATGTCGACCCCAAGACCCACCCCTACATTTCCACCGGCCTCAAGGAAAACAAGTTCGGTGTCGCTATTGCCGAGGCGCCTCGCCTGTACCGGCTCGCCGCCAGCCTGCCACACCTTGAAGTCACCGGAATCGACTGCCACATCGGCTCGCAGCTCACCGACCTGTCTCCTCTGGCCGATGCCGCCGACCGCGTGCTGGCGCTGGTCGATGCGCTCGCTGCGGAAGGCATCGCGCTGCAGCACATCGATCTCGGCGGCGGCGTCGGCATCCGCTACCGCGACGAAACGCCGCCCGACCTTGAGGCTTATGGTCGCGTCCTCGCCGACAAATTCAGTGGGCGCCGCGAGAAGCTTCTGCTCGAACCGGGCCGCTCGCTGGTCGGCAACGCAGGGCTCTTGCTCACCCGTGTCGAGTATCTGAAACCCGGCGAGGACAGGAATTTCGCCATCGTCGATGCCGCGATGAACGACCTGATGCGCCCGGCGCTCTACGAGGCTTACCACGAGATCGTCGCCGTTCGTCCGCGCGAAACGACCGCCCGCCGCTACGACATCGTCGGCCCGATCTGCGAAACCGGCGATTTTCTTGGCTTTGCGAGGGATCTTGCGATCATGGAAGGCGACCTGCTGGCGCTGCTTTCGGCCGGCGCCTACGGCATGAGCATGGCCTCCAACTACAATTCACGTCCGCGCGCGGCAGAAGTGCTCGTCGACAAGAATGAAATTCACCTCATCCGGGAACGCGAAACACAGAAGCACATGATGGCCGGAGAGCGGCTTGTTTATTGACTTTACGCGACCCACAACAAACCGGCGCAAGCCGGTTTTTTTGTATCGATACGATACATTTTGCTGTATCGCGACAATTTTGCGCAGTTTATCCGTGCGCGGCCTTGACTATTTATTGAACAGGGAAGAAAAGTAACTAGAATGAGGCTCACCAAGCGGAGCCTCGGTATCGCCCGTGCCAAGCGGGTTTCGGGCAAGTGGGTCGCCTGTCGGTACCACGCTTTGGAAGTGCAAATTCTGTCTGCACGTGGCTTACGGCTGTAGTGATGAATGAATGTGTTCAACTTTCAAGGAGTGTTAGATGGCAACAGTGAAGAAACCCGCCGCCAAACCGGCGGCCAAGAAGGCAGCCCCTGCCAAGAAGCCTGCGGTGAAGAAAGCCGCTCCGGCCAAGAAGGCAGCGCCCGCCAAGAAGCCCGCAGTGAAGAAAGCCGCTCCGGCCAAGAAGGCAGCGCCCGCCAAAAAGCCCGCGGTGAAGAAAGCCGCACCGGCCAAGAAGGCAGCGCCCGCCAAGAAGCCCGCGGTGAAGAAAGCCGCACCGGCCAAGAAGGCAGCGCCCGCCAAAAAGCCCGCGGTGAAGAAAGCTGCGCCTGCCGTCAAGCCAGCAGCCGCGCCTACGCCTGCGCCCGCTGCAGCACCCGCACCGGCGGTACCGGTCATCAAGCCGTTCGGGCTTTAAACAGGTCGGGCATTGCCCAATCTGAAACGGGGGCCACGAGCCCCCGTTTTTTATTTCTGCCCTTACCGGGTCACTCCGGCCTCGACGCCCGTCACGTCCTGGCAAGCCCCCAACGCTGGCGTATGCTCTGCAACACGTCCACCCCCCATGGCAGCCGGGCAATGAGCAGCAACGCCAACACGCTGGCGTAGATCAGGGGCTGTGTCAGATCCTTCTTCACCAGCCACACGTAATGCAACACCCCGAAGACCGCGATGGCGTAGACCAGCCGGTGCAGTTGCTGCCAGCGACGGCCCAGCTTGCGCATCATGGCCTGGGTCGAGGTGGCTGCGAGGGGAATCAGCAGGACGAAGGCGGCGAAGCCGACCGTGATGAACGGCCGCTTGACGATGTCGCGCGCGACCGAAGCCAGATCGAAAAACTGGTCGAGCCAGATATAGGTGATGAAATGCAGGCAGGCATAGAAAAAGGCGAACAGCCCGAGCATGCGCCGGTAGCGCAGCAGCACCGACCAGCCGGTGAGGCGCCGCAGGGGCGTGACCGACAGCGTCGCCAGCAGGCCGACCAACGTCCAGGTGCCGGTGGAATGGGTGATGAACTCGATCGGATTAGCGCCCAGTCCATCGTTCACCCCCAGCACGATCAGCCGGACGAGCGGCAACAGGCAAACGGCGAACAGCCAGACCTTGGGCTCGCGCAGCCCGTTGGGGAGCCAGTTCAGGGAAGGCATCAGAAATACTTCTGCAGGTCCATGCCGCGATACAGCTGGGCGACCTGCGCGCCGTAGCCGTTGAACATCAGGGTGTCGCGCTTGAAGAATTCGCCGATGCGGCGCTCCCGCGCCTGGCTCCAGCGCGGGTGGTCGACCTTGGGATTCACATTCGAATAGAAGCCGTACTCGCTGGGTGCGGCCGCCATCCAGGCGGTGAGCGGCTGTTTCTCGACGAAGCGGATTTTCACGATGGACTTGGCGCTCTTGAAGCCGTATTTCCAGGGCACGACCAGCCGGATCGGCGCCCCGTTCTGGTTGGGCAGCACTTCGCCGTACAGCCCCACCGCCAGGATCGTCAGCGGATGCATCGCCTCGTCCATGCGCAGGCCCTCGGTGTAGGGCCAGTCGAGGATGCGGAAGCGCTGTCCGGGCATCTGCTTCGGATCGTTGAGCGTGACGAATTCGACGTAGCGGGCGTTGCCGGTCGGCCCGGCACGCCGGATCAGTTCAGCGAGCGGAAACCCCACCCAGGGGATGACCATCGACCAGCCTTCGACGCAGCGCATGCGGTACACCCGCTCCTCCAGCGGCGCGAGCTTCAGCAGCGCGTCGATGTCCCACACCCGGGCGTGCTTCACCTCGCCCTCGACCGCCACCGTCCACGGCCGCGTGCGCAGGGTGTGCGCGTTCGCCGCCGGGTCGCCCTTGCCGGTGCCGAACTCGTAGAAATTGTTGTAGGTCGTCACATCCTTGTAGGGGGTCTTGTCCTCATCGAGCCGCCAGGCGCTGGCGCGCACCCCCGGCAGCTTCGCGCCGGCCTGCGCGACACCCGCCTCGCCCAGCGCCGCACCCGCCAGCAGCGCGG
>JAIWOS010000182.1 GCA_020217265.1 Thiobacillus sp.
GCCCCGGCGAAGCCGGCTTCGTCGGCCGCGCGCCAGTAATCGCGCCCCGCTTCGGCACGGATGCCTTCGGCGGCCTGCGCGGTCGCCACCACGGGACAGCCCATCGCCATCGCCTCCAGCACCTTGTTCTGCACGCCGCGCGCGATGCGCAGCGGCGCCACCGCGCAGGCGGCGTGTGCGAGGTACGGCCGCACGTCGGGCACGCTGCCTGTGACGACGACGCCGGGCTGGCGCGCCAGTTGCATCACCGCATCGGCGGGCCGGCTGCCGACGATGGCGAAGCAGGCACCCGGCACTGCCTCGCGCACCGCGGGAAAAATGCGCTCGGCGAACCAGATCACGGCGTCGATGTTGGGCCAGTAATCCATGGCGCCGGTGAAGGCGATGCCGGACGCGCCCTCGGGATAGGGATTCGGGTATACGCCCTCGGGCGAAAAATATTCGGCGTCGACGCCGTTCTCGAAAGCGCCGATGCGGCTGCGCGCGTGCGGCACCCGCGCCTGCAGCAGGGTCGCCTCGTCGTGCGACACCAGCAACGTCGCATCAAACGATTCCGCCACCCGCGCTTCCCACGCGGCGAGCCGGCGGCCTTCGCGCGCGTAAATCCACGACAGCGGCCAGCGCTGCGTCGGCGCGTACTGCGTCCACTTGTCGGAATCGACGTCGACCATGTCGAGCACGCGCCTGGCGAGCGGCGGCATGAACTGCGCCATGGCCGAGGAAAACGCCAGCCCCCGCGTCACCGTGCCGTCGCGCGCGAGCTGCGCCGCCCACGTTTTCAGCGCGGCGCTGCGATAGTAAGGGAGCGTCAGCGCCTCGCCGGTGACGAGGCCGGCGAGGCTCGCGAGCTTCGCCCGGCGCGGATGCAGGGGCACCAGCCGGATCGACGCGCAGTGGGCTTGCAGCGCCTCGGCGTGCCGCCAGTCGTCGGGATCGTCGACGAAGGCGCCCAGGTGAACGGCGTAACGCTTGGCGAGGTGCCGCAGCAGATGGAACGAGCGGATCTTGTCGCCCTTGTTGGGCGGGAACGGGATGCGGTGCGCGAGAAACAGCAGGCCGTCCTTCACGCCTCACCCCAGGTTCCGGACGATGTGCGGGCCGATCGCGTTGGCGAGCGCGAGCGGCATCTTCTTCCAGGCCTGGATGAACAGCCGGTACTTTGGGTTGAGCGGATTGATCTCGGGCACTGCGCTGTCGCGCACCAGAAAATATTCGTAGTAGAGCGGCGTCGGCTCGAAGCCCCAGTTCTTCTTGAAATCGAACGAGCCGGTGCCGCGCTTGCTGCGGCCGAAATCGAACACCCTGAGGCCGCGCTCGCAGGCACGCCGCATCAGGTCCCAGTACATGAAGTCGTTGCCGGCCACCGCGCGCGCGGCCTCCACGCCGCCGCCGTAGTAGGGCAGCACCTCGTCGCGGAAGTAGAACGACATCACGCTGGCGATGATGTCGCCATCGAGCACGATGGTGAGCACCTCGCAGTCGTCGCCGAATTCGTCCTTCAGCAGACGGAAGTATTTTCTCGAAAACACCGGCGTGCCGAGGCGGTGCACGCTTGCGGAATAGGCGTGAAAAAAGCGCTCGGTACCAGCGTCGATTTCGCCGACGAGACCGGCCTTGATGCCTTTCCTCACCATGGCGCGCTGCTTGCGCGGAATGGCGTTCAGATTGGCCTCGACCTCGGGCAGGATGGCCTTCTTGAAGGTGACGTACAGATCTTTGGTCGGCCAGTCCGGGTGCTGCGCGGTCTGGTTGCGGTATTCGAGCGCGCCGACGCCAAGCCGGGTGGCCAGCGCCTGCGCGGCCTCATCGAGCGCGCGGTACGCCACGGCGTCGTCGGCGACGATGCCGCCGTAGGCGCAGAACGGCAGCGCGCCCAGGCTGTGGCCGAACAGACGGCTCTTGATTTCGGCCAGCGGCAGGACACCGACGATGCGGTCGTCGCGCTCGGCCAGCAGGAAATGCGTGCGGTGACCGAAGGCCTGCGCGATCACCCGCTGCCAGCCGGCGCGGTGAAAGAAGGTGGCGTCCGGGTGGGCGGCGACGTACGCATCCCAGCGCGCGCGATCCGCGTCGGCGAGGACACGCACGGTCGGCGCGGCCAGCGCGCGATCCGGCATGGCGAGGAGTTCGGACGGCATGTTCACTGCGGGTTCAGAAAGACGCGGTCGACGCGGTCCCATTCGAAATCGTGGAGCAGGCGCCGCAGTCTGCCCGGCATGCGTTGCAGATTGACGTAATGCCGGAAGCGCGTCTTGGCCGAGATGCCGCGCTGGCGCGGCTGGTCTGCGTCGATTTCCCAGGGATGGAAATAGAACATGCACGGCGCCCGTTCGCGCTCGTTCACCCGCCGCAACATCCAGCGCGACACGGCGTACGGCAGCAGGCGGAACCAGCCGCCACCGGCCGCCGGCAGGTTGCGGCCGAGCATGGGCACGGTGGTCGGCGGCAATTCGAGAATGCCGGTCTCGCCGTTCGGCCGGTGCGGAAAGCGCGGCGCGTCGGGCATGCCGTAGTGGTCGTGCCTGACCGGGTAGATGCTGGAACTGTAGACATAGCCGGCGCTTTCCAGCTCGCCCACCGCCCACCAGTTTTTGTGACTGATGGAAAAGCTGGGCGCGCGGTAGCCGCGCACGGCCTCGCCGCCGATATCTTCCAGCAACCGCTTGGCACGCACGATGTCGTCGCGGAATTGCGCGGGCGTGAGCTCGCTGGCGCGCTGGTGTCCGTAGCCGTGGCTGGCGAGCTCGTGCCCGCCCGCAACGATGCGGCGCACGACCTGCGGGTAGCGCTCGGCGATCCAGCCCAGGGTGAAGAAGGTGGCTTGGGTGCCGGCTTCGTCGAGCAGGCCCAGAATGGCATCGACGTTGCGCTCGACGCGGCACGGCAGGCTGTCCCAATCTTCGCGCCGGATGTGCGGCGCGAAGGCCGACACCTGGAAGTAATCCTCGACGTCGATCGACATGGCGTTTTTCATCAGGCCGCCCGCAGTCCTTTCTGCCCCGGCAGCCAGCCCTTGAGCGTGTGCGCGATGCGCATGGCGGCGCGACCGTCCCAGTATTCGGGAATGCGGCCGGTCTTGCCGCCGCTCGCCATCACGTCGCGGAACGCCGCGCGGATCGCCCCGGGGTGCGGCCCCACCAGCGTATTGGTGCCTTCGTCGATCGTGATCGGCCGCTCGGTGTTTTCGCGCAGGGTGAGGCAGGGTACGCCGAGCGCGGTCGTTTCCTCCTGGATGCCGCCGGAATCGGTGAGCACCAGCCGGGCGTCGCGCATCAGTCCGAGCATTTCCAGATAACCCACCGGCGGCAGCACGCGCAGGCCGTCGAGCCGGGCCGTGAGGCCGAACTTCTCGATGTTGGCGCGGGTGCGCGGGTGCAGCGGCATCGCCACCGGCAGCTCGCTGTTGATCTCGCTCACCACGTCGAGCAGCGCCGCAAGCGTGTCGGGGTCGTCCACGTTGGACGGCCGATGCAGGGTCAGCACGGCGTACTGCGGCAGCGCGGCGCCGAGCGTGCGGCTCGCCGGCACCGCGCGTTCGAGGTTGCGGTGCAGGGTGTCGATCATCACGTTGCCGACGAACTCGACCCGCGCCGCATCAATGCCCTCGCGCACGAGATTGGCCAGCGCGCTCTTTTCGGTGGTGAACAGCAGATCGGAAATCTGGTCGGTGAGCACCCGGTTGATCTCTTCCGGCATGCTGCGGTCGTAGCTCCTGAGGCCGGCTTCGACATGGATCACGCGCACGCCGCGCTTGGCCGCGACCAGCGCGCAGGCAAGCGTGGAATTGACATCGCCCACCACCAGCACGGCCTGGGGCTGCACGCTTTCGAGCACGGGTTCGAAGCGCTTCATCACCTCGGCGGTCTGCACGGCGTGGCTGCCGGAACCGACTTCGAGGTGGTGGTCGGGCCGGGGAATGCCGAGGTCGGCGAAGAAGCCGTCGCTCATCGCCGCGTCGTAATGCTGGCCGGTATGCAGCAATTGCGCCGCGATGCCGGTTTCGGCCAGCGCCGCCATGACGGGCGCGATTTTCATGAAGTTGGGCCGCGCGCCGGCGACGCACAATACCTGGGTCATGACGGGTCCGTTGTCAGCAAGTCAGTGGGCCACGCCGCGCGCGTCGGGCAGGTCGTTTTCGGTGTCATCGGCATGACGCTCGCTGACGGTGAAGAGAATCTTGCGCACGATGGGCAGGATGCGGCTGACCGAGCGTTCGACCTGCTCGATGCGCTGCGCCAGGCGGGCGACGTCTTCGTTGTGGAGCACGCCGCCGGCCGGCGCGTGGCTCGCCATGCCGGTCGTGCCGTGGAAGTCCTGGTGCGCCACCTCGTTTTTCAGGTCGGCGATGACTTCGTTGACCTCGGCCTCGCCAAAGTGGGTTTTCTCTTCCAGAAAGCCGAACAACAGCAGCCGGTCGCAGGTGGTGTTGATGCGGCGCGGAATGCCGCCGGTGAAACGGTGCAGCGCGGAGAAAGCCGCCTCGTCGAAGCCCGGCGTCCCCTGCCAGCCCACGGTACGCAGGCGGTGTTCGATGTAACCGCGCGTCTCGTCCGGATCGAGCGGCCCCAGGTGATACGAGGCCACGACACGCTGGCGCAACTGCTGCATGTCGGGGCTTTGCAGGATGCCGCGGAATTCCGGCTGGCCAAGCAGGAAGGTCTGGATCAGCGAACGCTCGTTGTTCTGGAAATTGGACAGCATGCGCAGCTCCTCCACCGCGCGCGGTGTCAGGTTCTGCGCCTCGTCCACCACCAGGAGCGCGCGCTTGCCCTGCCGCGTGGCAGCCGCCAGAAAGTCCTCCAGGTTCTTCAGCAGGGCGGACTTGGACAGCCCTTCGTGCTCCAGCCCGAAGGACGCGGCAACGCTGCGCAGGGTGTCTTCCGCATCAAGCTGGGTCGAGACGAGCTGCGCGGCGATCAGGTTGTGCGCTTCGAGCTGACGGAAGAGGTTGCGCACCAAAGTCGTCTTGCCGGCGCCAACCTCGCCGGTGATGACGATGAAGCCCTCGCCCAGCGACAGGCCGTAGTCCAGATAGGCCATCGCCCGCTTGTGCCCTTTCGACCCGAAGAAGAAACGCGGGTCGGGATTGAGCTGGAACGGCTTGGCGCTGAAACGGTAATAGTCTTCGTACATGGGCAATCCGATCAAGTAAGCAGTACAGCCAACTCTGACGTACGGAGCAACGGTTATGCCATGGGCGTCGGTGCCTAGAAGCGCATGCTCACCGAAGCCGAGAGGCTGTTTTCGGTAAAGTCGGCATTCGCAGCGTTCGAATCCCGTTGCTGGTGACGGAAATTCAACGCCCCGCTCAGGTCTTTGCCGAACTGGTGATTCACCCCCAGATTGAGGGTCGCGGTATTGTCAGCGCGCGCCGGCGCGGAGAGCAGAGCGGAGGTGGCGCTGTTGCGGGTGAAGCCCAGCGAACCGTTGGCGGTGCTGCGCGGCGTCAGACGATAGCTGACGGTGCCGTTGACCCCCTGGGAGCGATCCTCGGCATTGCTGATCGCCTGATACAGCCGTCGCGTGTCGAATATCGACACGCCCAGGCTCGTGCGCGGGCCGATCTGCCAGGACACGCCGCCATTGAGGCTCTTGATGACGTAGATGCCGTTGTTGAGCGCAATGTCGACCAGACCCAGCGCCACCAGGTCGGACAGCGGCACGCCGAGCTGGGCCAGGCTGCGCGCGATCTGGAAACCGCTGTAGGGCTCGCTGCAGTTGGTCTGGCCAGCGGGCGGAGTAAAGTCCTGCGTCTCGAACAGGCGGTTGTTGCACACCCAGAAGATCCGGCCGCTGTCCTGCAGGAGTTGTTGCGTGATGTCGCTCACGTCTTCCGAATAGCGCAGCGACCATTGCGTGGCGCGCGTGCGGTACGTCCCCGAAACGCCGTACGTGCGGCCGAAATAGCGTTCGCCCACCGAGGCCTCTAAGCTGGTGCGCTGGTTGGGCGACCAGCCGAATCCGACCGAATAGGACGTGCCGTCCTGATTGTTGGCACTGAGAAAATCGTTCCACTCTTTGCCATAAGTCCCGAACACGCGGAATTTCCGGGTGAGGGCATACCCGAGCGACAGGCTCGCGCGTTCGAAGGTCGTGTCGCGCGTGCCGCCACTGTTGTCGGCCTTGCGTATCGAGTAGTTCAGTCCCCAGCTCAGGTCATTGAAACGGGTGCCGCTGGCCAGGCCCGCGGAAAACGCCTGGGTGGTCGAATCCGACGCCGCGTTGTCGCCGAAAATCGCGCCGCCCACGGTGTAGCGTGCCTGCGCCGTGGCAAAGGTGCCGAAACGCTTGATCAGAGAGGGGCTGAGCGAATACACGCCAGTGGTGACGCGGTTCGAGTCGTTCACCGTGGCATCGGCCGGCGAGCCGAACAGGGAGACCAGGCTTTGCGAGACGTTCGCCGTGCCCTCGACGAACAACAGGTCATCGACGAGTTCCGCCCGGCCGAGCGCCCCCAGGCCGTGGTAGACGTCGCTGCTGTTGTTTTCGCCGAAACGCGATGTGCCGGTGAGGGTGTAGCTGAGGCTGGCCGTCACGCGGCGCGAGCCCACCGACATCAGGCTGAAGCCGGGCGTCACGCTGAGGCTGAGCTCGTCTTGCGGGTCGGTGTCGCTCTGATTGGCATTGTCGGTGTAGGTCGCCCGCGCACCGACGCTGGGCGAGAAGCGCCAGTCCAGCGCATGCGCCGCCGTGGAAAATGCGAAAGCCATGAAAACAGAAAAAGCTCCCGCCAGGGGAGCTTGGATGAAACGCGCCGACGGTGTGCCGCGCTTGCTAAGCCTACTTGCCGTAACTGCCATAGTAACCATAGTAATAATCCGCACCCGGGGTTGGCGTGGTTTTGTTCAGCAACATGCCCACCACTTCGCACGACTGGATGTGCGAGAGCGCTTCGCGAACGGCTTCCTGTGAGGTTTTCTCGGCTTCAACCACCATCACGATCTGGCCCATGTGGGTCGCCAGCACGCTCGATTCGCTGGTCGCCAGGAGCGGCGGAGAATCGAACAGGATTATACGGTCCGGGTAGCGATTCCCGATATCCTCGACCAGCCGGGTCATCGAGGCGCTGGCCAGGAGCTCGGTCGCGCGCTTGTAGGTGCGGCCTGCCGGCAGCACGGTCAGCTTGGCGATATCGGTCTTGATCAGCACGTCCGACAGTTTCAGATCCTTGTCCTGCAAGACGTCGAGCAGCCCCTTGTCGGCATGGATGCCGAGGTATTCCGGCACGCGCGGCTTGGCGACGTCAGCATCGACCAAGAGCACGGTGCGGTCCATTTCCATCGCCATCGAGATCGCCAGGTTGATCGCGCAGAAGCTCTTGCCTTCGCCCGGCAGCGAACTGGTGACCATGATGAGGTTACCGTTCTTGACCCGCGCTGCGCCCTGGCCGAAGGCATTGGCGATGAGCGGGCGCTTGATGATGCGGAACTCTTCGGCGATCTGGCTCTTTTCGGCATCCGGCGCCACCACGCCCATGCGGTGCAGGCGCGCGAGGTTGATCGACTGCACCTGGCTGCCGCCCTCGACGGGCGCCTCGAAATCGGGCGCGGAAAACACCGGCTCGACCGGCGTGGCCACGAAAGGCGCAGCAGGCGCCGCATGCTTTTCGCGCTGCTTGGCCAGTGCGCCCTCGATCATGCTGGCGTCCGCCGCCCGGCTGGGCTCGCCGCCAGGCACCGCAGGGCGCGGGACCCCCGCGCCGATCTTGCCTGCTGCTTTTTCGATGATGCTCATGGTCTCTCCTAGCCGGCGCGCGACATGATCAGTTGCACGATCATCACGCCGCCGTACGCGGCGATCAGGCTGCCCAGCGCCGCAAAGTAGGTCAACAGGCCCTTGCGCTTGCGGCGCTTGGTTTCGTCGGTTTCCACGCGCGACACGGCGCCGAGCAGGGGCAGGCCGGTGAGTTCGCGCAGCGCACGTCGGTCGGTGACGGTGCGGCGCAACTGGCTCAACAGGAAGGCCACCGCAACGCCGGCGAGCAGGCCGCCGAGCGCGACCAGCGACAGCAGCAAGGGCCGGTTCGGCCACGCCGGGCGGCTGGGCACGAAAGGCGGATCGATCACGCGGAAATCGACGGTGTCGGTCTTGCTCTCCACTTCGCCCGACATCGTCACCGATTCGCGCCGCTTCAGGAGGGCGTCGTAATTCTGCTTGTACACGTCGTAGTCGCGGGTGAGCTGGGTGAACTCCTGCTCGACCTGCGGGATCATGTTCGAGGCGTTGCGCAGGTCGTTGTAGCGGCGCTGGTATTCGGCGACGCGCGCGCTGAGCGAGGCCACGGTGGCGTCGGCCTCGGCAATGGCGATGGTGAGCTGCTGGTACACCGGATTCTGGATTTTCGCGCCAGCGGGATCGGCCTTGCGCGCGGCGAGTTCGGCTTTCTTCTGTTCTTCCAGCTTGTCGATCAGGCGTTTGGTCGCCTGGATGTCCGGATGCAGGTCGGTGTATTGCAGGCGCAGTTGATCCATCTGCTTCTGCAGGGCCTGGATGCGCGCGTCGATTTCGCCACTGGTGCTGGCGACGGCGGCGGCGGCGGTCAGTTCGGGTTCTTCGTCGGCCAGCTGGCGCTTGAGCTGGTTGCGGCGATTGACGGCCTCCTGCTGGTCGAGCTGCGCCTGGCGCAAAAGGCCGCTGGTTTCGGCCAGTTTGGCGTAGTAGTCGCCGCCCTGCCCCGGCATCATGCCGATGTGTTTCTGCTTGAATTCCTTGAGCGCGTTTTCCGCGTCGGTGAGTTTCTGCTGATACTGCTGAAGCTGCTCCTCGATGAAGCGCTGCGAGCTGGAGATGTCCTGCCGGGTCTTGCCGAGACTGGATTCGACGAAGATGGTCAAGAGCGACTGCACGACTTTCTTGGCCAATTCGCCGTTCGCGTCCTGGTAGCTGATGGTGTAGAGGTTCTCGCGGCCGGCGTCGGCGATGGAAATCTTCTCCGCCAGCGCGTTCAGCATTTTCTCGGTCTGCTCCGGCGTTTTCGCCTTCACGTCGAGGTCGGTCATGCGCGCGACCTTCTCCAGCGTCGGCCGGCTGACCAGCTGGCGGGTCATCAGCTTGATCTGCTGTTCGACGTTGGGTTCGGCCGCCAGCCCCGACAGCAGCGGCTTCAGCAGCGTCTGGGTATCGACGTAGACGCGCGCGGACGCCTCGAAGCGATCCGGCAGCATCATCACCCAGGTCCAGCCGACGATGCATACCAGCCATGCCGCCGCCACGCCCCACCAGCGGCGGCGCCAGGCGGCTTTTGCATACGCGAGAATTTGTTGCAGCACTTGATCCATGCAGGTCGACCCATCAAAAAACGCTGCCCGAAAGCAGCGTATTCACTCGTCTCAGAACAGGCTCTCGGGCACCACCAGCACGTCGCCCGGACGCATGTCCACGTTGGCCGAGACATCGCCGCCCTTCAGCAGGTCTTCCAGCCGCACGCCGAGACGCTGCTGCTTGCCGTCCACGGTGCGCAGGATGTAGGCCTTGTTGCCGGCCGCGAAATCGGTGAGCCCGCCGACCTGGATCATCAGGTCGATCAGGCTCATGTGCTCGCGGTAGTTGAGTGCCTGCGGCTTGGCGGCCTCGCCAACGACGCGGATCTGCTGGTCGAAGGGCCCGATGCCACCGGCGACGATCACGGTGACGATGGGCTCCTGGATGTATTTTCCGAGCGCCTTTTCGATGTCGCGCGCCAATTGGGTCGGGGTCTTGCCCGAGGCCTGGATGTCTTCGACCAGGTTCATGGTCATCTTGCCGTCGGGACGAACGGGGAACGAGCCTGACACCTCCGGATTGCGCCACACGAACACCTGCACCGAATCGCCCGGGCCGATCAGGTAGTTCCAGTCGTAGCTGGACGTCTGCGCGGGCGCGGGCGGGTAGGTCGGCGTGCTGGAGCAGCCGGCCAGGGCCGCCACGGCCAGCGCCACGCCGGCGCGCGCGAGTTGCTTGTTGATCGTGAACATGTCCACCCTCCCTTATACAGTTGATCTCTCTGGCCATTATGCCAGAGCAGATGTGAAATCCCGTTTCAACACAGGGGCTGCAAGCAATCCACGGGCCAACCCGGGCGCGCTGTTTCCGCCCGCCGCCGCCGCCCGCCACCGCCCCCGCAGCGATGGGCTTTCGACACCCCTGTCGTAGGACCGACGTCAGCCGGGGTATCATGCGCCCCATGAACAGCCCCCGCATCGACTCGCTCGACACGCTGCGCGCGCGCATCCGCGCGTTCGCCGAGGCGCGCGCCTGGGAACGCTACCACACCCCCAAAAACCTGGTGATGGCGCTGACGGTGGAAGTCGCCGAGCTGCAGGAGCCGTTCCAGTGGCTCACGCCCGAACAAAGCCAGGCGCTCGACCCTGCCCAGCGCGAGGCGGTGCGCCAGGAAATCGCCGACGTGCTGATCTATCTCACCCGGCTGGCGGACCTTCTCGACATCGACCTGCTCGACGCGGCCGCCCACAAGCTCGACATCAACGCACGCAAGTACCCGGTCGAGAAAGCGCGCGGTAACGCCCTCAAATATTCGGACCTGCCCCAGGATGACTGACCCGTATTTCAAGCACCACGTCTTTTTCTGCACCAACCAGCGCGACGACGGCGCCAAGTGCTGCAATGACGCCGGCGGCCAGCGCATGCGCGACTACCTCAAGAAGAAGATCAAGCAGGCCAATCTCAACGGCGAAGGCAAATGCCGCATCAACAGCGCCGGCTGCATGGACCGCTGCGACGAGGGCCCGCTGCTGGTCGTGTATCCGGAAGGCGTCTGGTACACCTACGTCGACGAGGCCGACATCGACGAAATCTTCGAGCAGCATCTCAAGCAGGGCCGTATCGTCGAACGCCTGCGCCTGAAGTGAAGCGCTACAAGCTGCGCATTCCGGTGCCGGCCGGCAAGCTGGAAACCGTGATCGACGACCCCGAAACCGCGCGCCGCGGCCTGCTGCTGGTGGCGCACCCCCACCCGCTGTTCGGCGGCACGCTGGACAACAAGGTGGTCACCACGCTGGCCCGGGCCGCCACCGAAGCGGGCTGGGTGAGCGTGCGGCCCAACTTTCGCGGCGTCGGCAGGAGCGACGGCACTTTCGACGATGGCATCGGCGAAACCGACGACCTCCTGGCCGTCGCCCGTTTCGTCGAGGAAAGCTACCCCGGCCTGCCCTGGGCGCTCGCCGGTTTTTCCTTCGGCGCCTACGTGCAGCACCGGCTGCGCCGGCGGCTCGACGCCCGCCGCCTGGTCCTGGTCGCGCCGGCCGTGACGATGTACGAATTCGACCCGGTGCCGCCGGATACCGTCGTCATTTTCGGCGACGCCGACGAGCTCATTCCGCCGGCCGAGATCCGGCAGTGGGCCGAAAAGCAGGGCATCGCAACCCGGATCATTCCGGGCGCCGGCCACTACTTCCACGGCAAGCTGAAGGAATTGAAGCAAGCCTTCGAGGAGGCCTGTCCGTGCTGACAGTCCACGGACTGACCAAACGCTACGGCGACGCTGAAGTCGTGCGCGGGCTCGATCTTGCCGTGCGGCGCGGCGAATGCTTCGGCCTGCTGGGCCCCAACGGCGCCGGCAAGACCACCACCCTGCGCCTGTTGCTGGGGCTCATCGAGCCCGACGCCGGCCAGATCGAACTCGCTGGCATTCCGGTGCCGGCGCGCGCGCGCGAAGCGCGCATGAAGATCGGCGTGGTGCCGCAGATGGACAACCTCGATCCGGATTTTTCGGTGCGCGAGAACCTCGTCGCCTACGGCCGCTATTTCGGCATGGGCCGCGCCGAAATCACCGCGCGGGTGCCGGAGCTGCTCGATTTCGCGGGCCTCGCCCACAAGGCCGACGCGCCGATCGCGCAGCTCTCCGGCGGCATGAAGCGGCGGCTCACGCTGGCGCGCGCACTGGTGCACGACCCGGACATCCTGTTTCTCGATGAGCCGACCACCGGCCTCGACCCGCAGGCGCGCCATCTCATCTGGCAGGGCCTGCGGCGCCTGATTGCCGCGGGCAAGACCATCGTGCTCACCACGCACTTCATGGACGAGGCCGAGCGGCTCGCCGACCGGCTCGCCATCCTCGACCACGGCCGCGTCGTCGCCGAAGGCGCGCCGCGCGCGCTGATCGAATCGCACATCGAACCGGCGGTGGTCGAGGTCTACGGCGATGGCCTGGCGGACTGGACGCGCGAACGGGCGCTCGCCGCCTGCCAGCGTTTCGAGACCGTCGGCGAAACGCTGTTCTGCTACACCGACGACGCCCAGCGGGTGATCGACGCGCTGAAACCGGCGCCCGCGCTGCGCTACCTGCACCGGCCGTCGAACCTGGAGGACGTGTTCCTCAAGCTCACCGGGAGGGATCTGCGTGATTAGGCTGCCGCGCCTGTCCTGGCGCTTCGTCCCGGTATGGCAGCGCAACTACCTGGTGTGGAAGAAGCTCGCCATTCCGTCCATTCTCGGCAACCTCGCCGATCCCATGCTCTACATGCTGGGGCTGGGCTTTGGCCTCGGCAGCCTGTTGCCGGACGTCGCCGGCATGCCCTACCTCACCTTCCTCGCTGCGGGCACCGTGGCCTACAGCACCATGAACGCCGCGACTTTCGAGGTGCTGTATTCGAGCTTCTCGCGCATGCACGTGCAACGCACCTGGGACGCGATCCTGAATGCACCGATGACGCTCGACGACGTGCTGTTCGGCGAACTGATGTGGGCGGTGTCGAAAAGCCTGCTGTCGGGGCTCGCGATTCTCGCGGTGATCTGGGGGCTGGGCTTGTACGGCGATTTCTGGCTGACGCTTGCGATTATTCCCGTGGTGCTGCTCATCGGCTTCTGCTTCGGCGGCATGGGCCTGGTGATGAACGCGGTGTCGCCCAGCTACGACTTTTTTCTCTACTACTTCACGCTCGCGATCACGCCCATGGTGCTGCTGTGCGGCGTGTTCTTTCCGGTGTCGCAACTGCCGCCGCTCCTGCAGGCGGTGTCGGCCTGGCTGCCCCTCACCCACGCCATCGACTTGGCGCGTCCGCTGGTCGTCGGCCGCGTGCCGGACAACATTGGACTGCACGTCCTCGCGCTCCTCGCCTACGGCAGTGCAGGCTTCGTCGTTGCGCTGGCGCTGACCCGTCGCAGACTGCTGCGCTGACTGACGGTCCGCCGTCAGCAGCGCCAGAATCACAACGCCCTGCAAGGGTGTAATGTTTGCGAAACCATGAATTCTGCGCATTTTTCGCTGCGCACGCGTTTTGCAGGACCGCGTTCAACGATCTAGTCCGAGGAACGCAGATGTCCCAACGCTCTTCACGCAGCCGCCGCATGGCGCGCGCCGCCGGGCCGCTGGCCCTGTTTCCCTTCCTGCTGACGCCCGCCGGGAAAATCGGTGCGGGCGCGCTAGCGACCGCACTCATCGCCGGCGGCATGCTGGCCAAAGCGCCGCCGGACGCGCCGAACCCGGTAGCCGGCGGTCCCCGCCCGGCTGCCAGCACCGCCCATCCGGCCGGCGCGCCCG
>JAIWOS010000183.1 GCA_020217265.1 Thiobacillus sp.
GGCATCGTTCGCATCCACGGCCTGTCGGACGTGATGTCGGGCGAAATGATCGAAATGCCGGGCAACACCTTCGGCGTGGCGCTCAACCTCGAGCGTGACTCGGTCGGCGCCGTCGTGCTGGGCGACTACGAGCACATCAAGGAAGGCGACGTCGCCAAGTGTACCGGCCGCATCCTCGAAGTGCCGGTCGGACGGGGGCTCCTCGGCCGCGTCGTCAACTCGCTGGGCCAGCCGATCGACGGCAAGGGCCCGATCGCCGCCGACAAGACCATGCCGATCGAGCGCATCGCCCCGGGCGTGATCGACCGCAAATCGGTCGACCAGCCGGTTCAGACCGGCCTGAAGGCCATCGACGCCATGGTGCCCGTCGGCCGCGGTCAGCGCGAGCTGATCATCGGCGACCGCCAGACCGGCAAGACCGCCGTGGCGATCGACGCGATCATCAACCAGAAGGGAACCGGCGTTAAGTGTATCTACGTCGCCGTGGGCCAGAAGGCGTCGTCGGTTGCCAACGTGGTGCGCAAGCTCGAGGAGCACGGCGCGATGGATCACACCATCGTCGTCGCCGCGACCGCCGCCGACGCTGCCGCCATGCAGTACATCGCCCCGTACTCGGGCTGCACCATGGGCGAATTCTTCCGTGACAACGGCGAAGACGCGCTGATCGTCTATGACGACCTGACCAAGCAGGCCTGGGCCTACCGTCAGGTTTCCCTGCTGCTGCGCCGTCCGCCGGGCCGCGAAGCTTACCCGGGCGACGTGTTCTACCTGCACTCGCGCCTGCTGGAGCGTGCCGCGCGCGTCAACGCCGATTTCGTCGCCAAGGAAACCAACGGCGCCGTCACCGGCAAGACCGGTTCGCTGACCGCGCTGCCGATCATCGAAACGCAGGCCGGCGACGTGTCCGCCTTCGTGCCGACCAACGTGATTTCGATCACCGACGGCCAGATCTTCCTGGAAACCGACCTCTTCAACGCCGGTATCCGTCCCGCGATCAACGCCGGCCTGTCGGTGTCGCGCGTCGGCGGTTCGGCGCAGACCAAGGTCATCAAGAAGCTCGGCGGCGGTGTGCGTCTGGCGCTCGCGCAGTACCGCGAACTCGCGGCCTTCGCGCAGTTCGCCTCGGACCTCGACGAAGCGACCCGCAAGCAGCTCGAACGCGGCCGTCGCGTGACCGAGCTCATGAAGCAGGCGCAGTACTCGCCGATGTCGGTGTCGGAAATGGCGCTCACGCTGTTCGCCGTCAACAAGGGCTACATGGACGACGTCGAAGTGAACAAGATCCTCGCCTTCGAATCCGCGCTGACCACCTTCGTCAAGTCGAAGGCGGGCGCCGCCATGGAAGCCGTCGAAGCCTCGGGCAACATGGACGAGGCCAGCGAGAAGGCGATCACCGCCGCCTGCGACGAGTTCAAGAAAACCGGCGTCTATTGAAGCGAGCGAGATAGGAGCCTCATATGGCAGCCGGAAAAGAGATACGGACCAAGATCAAGAGCGTGGAAAACACGCGCAAGATCACCAAGGCCATGGAAATGGTCGCGGCGTCCAAGATGCGCAAGGCGCAGGAGCGCATGCGCGCTGCGCGCCCCTACGCCGAAAAGATCGCCCGCGTGGCGACCCATCTCGCGTACGCGCATCCCGAATACAAGCACCCGTTCGTGATCGCGCGCGACAACGTCAGGCGCGTCGGCCTCATCGTCGTCAGCTCCGACAAGGGCCTGTGCGGCGGCCTCAACACCAACGCCTTCCGCGTGGTGCTGACCCAGCTCAAGCAATGGAAGGCGGCGGGCACCGAAGTCGACGTCACCGCGATCGGCAATAAAGGCCTGGGCTTCATGCAGCGCCTGGGTGCGAATGTCGTGTCGCAGCTCACCGGCATCGGTGACACCCCGCACATGGACAAGCTGATCGGCCCCGTCAAGGTCATGCTCGACGCCTACCTCGAAGGCCGCATCGACGCGCTGTACATCGTCTACAACCGCTTCGTGAACACCATGAAGCAGGAGCCGACGCTGACCCAGCTGCTGCCGCTCGCCAAGATGGAAGACGAACAGGAAGCCAGCCTCAAGACGCACTGGGACTACATCTACGAACCCGACGCCAAGCCGGTGGTGGATGCCATGCTGATGCGCTACATCGAGTCGCTGGTGTTCCAGGGCGTGTCCGAAAACATCGCGTGCGAACAGTCGGCGCGGATGGTGGCGATGAAAGCCGCCTCCGACAACGCCAAGAACGTGATCGGCGAACTGAAGCTGGTCTACAACAAGACCCGCCAGGCCGCGATCACCAAGGAACTGTCCGAGATCGTCGCCGGCGCGGCGGCGGTCTGACGCGCAAGAATTCATTTATCAAGGAATCAAGATGAGCAACGGAAAAATCGTTCAGATCATCGGTGCGGTCGTCGACGTGGAATTTCCGCGTGACGGCATGCCCAAGGTCATGGAAGCGCTGAAGATGACGTCGCCCGAACTCACGTTCGAAGTTCAGCAGCAGCTGGGCGACGGCGTGGTGCGCACCATCGCCATGGGCTCGACCGACGGCCTGCGCCGCGGCATGGAAGTCCTGTCTACCGGCAACCCCATCATGGTGCCGGTCGGCCAGAAGACGCTGGGCCGCATCATGAACGTGCTGGGCGAGCCGGTCGACGAAGCCGGCCCCATCGGCGCGGAAACCACCATGCCGATCCACCGCAAGCCGCCGGCGTATGCCGATCAGGCCGCGACGATCGAAATTCTCGAAACCGGCATCAAGGTCATCGACCTGATCATGCCGATCGCCAAGGGCGGCAAGGTCGGCCTGTTCGGCGGCGCGGGCGTGGGCAAGACCGTTACGCTTATGGAGCTGATCCGCAACATCGCGGTGCAGCACTCCGGCTTCTCGGTGTTCGCCGGCGTGGGCGAGCGTACCCGCGAAGGCAACGACTTCTATCACGAGATGAAAGAAGGCGGCGTGCTCGACAAGGTCGCGCTGGTCTACGGCCAGATGAACGAACCGCCGGGCAACCGCCTGCGCGTCGCCCTCACCGGCCTCACCATGGCCGAGTTCTTCCGCGACGAAGGCCGCGACGTGCTGCTGTTCGTCGACAACATCTACCGCTACACCCTGGCCGGCACCGAAGTGTCGGCGCTCTTGGGCCGGATGCCGTCCGCCGTGGGCTACCAGCCGACGCTGGCCGAAGAAATGGGCCGCCTGCAAGAGCGCATCACCTCGACCAAGACCGGCTCGATCACCTCGTTCCAGGCCGTGTACGTGCCGGCGGATGACTTGACCGACCCGTCGCCCGCGACCACCTTCGCCCACCTCGACGCCACCCTGGTGCTTTCGCGTCAGATCGCCGAACTCGGCATCTACCCGGCGGTTGACCCGCTCGACTCGACCTCGCGGATCCTTGACCCGCAAGTCGTCGGCGACGAGCACTACACCGTCGCGCGCAAGGTGCAGGGCACGCTGCAGAAGTACAAGGAACTGCGCGACATCATCGCGATTCTGGGCATGGACGAACTCTCGCCGGAAGACAAGCTTACTGTCGGCCGTGCGCGCAAACTCCAGCGCTTCCTGTCTCAGCCCTTCTTCGTCGCCGAAGTGTTCACCGGCGCACCGGGTAAATACGTTTCGCTGAAAGACACCATCGCCGGCTTCAAGGCCATCGTCGAAGGCGAATACGACCACCTGCCCGAACAGGCCTTCTACATGGTCGGCCCCATCGAAGAAGCGGTCGAAAAAGCGAAGACCATTCAGTAATGGGCGCGGGCTGCACGGCGCGCCGTGCAGCCCGGCCGTTCACGAGGTTCCAACATGGCCATGACCCTACGCGTCGATATCGTCAGCGCTGAAAAATCGCTCTACTCCGGCGAAGCCGAAGTGGTGATTGCCCCCGGCCAGCGCGGCGAACTCGGCATTTACCCGCGCCACACCCCGCTGCTCACCACACTCAAGCCCGGCTCGGTGCGCATCAAGGTGCCGAACCAGGCCGAAGAAGAGCTGGTATACGTCTCTGGCGGCATACTCGAAGTCCAGCCGCACGTCGTCACCATCCTGTCCGACTCCGCCATTCGCGGCGCTGACCTCGACGAAGCCAAGGCGCTCGAAGCCAAGCGCGCAGCGGAAGAGGCGATGAAAGACAAGGCCGCCAGCATCGACTACGCCCAGGCGCAAGCCGAACTGGCGCAGGCCGTGGCGCAGCTCGCGGCGATCAAGAAACTGCGCAAGCTGAGCTGATCGTGCCGGAATTGAAAAAAGCAACCTGAGGGCTAGGCGTTAAGTTAAAGTGTTGAAAATTTCGCCCTCAGGTGACCCCTGGGGGCGTTTCTTTTGGGATCGTGGGAATGCCGGCTGCCGAGGCCGAACGGGGGCCGGCTATCGGCTCAGGTCTTGGCGGCTGGCGGCAAACGAGGCGGCTTGAGCGAGGGTCATGCCCGCGGTCCTGAGAGCATCGATATAGCCCGCGGCGGGCACACCGTCAGGCAGTAGCAAGAGCAAGCTTAGCTTGCGGGAAGAGTTTTTCGGTCGTGGTCATTGCGCACCGCCTTTAACGAAAATGGAAGGTTCGAGGTAAGGGGGCACCCCTAGTTCAGGGCAACTGAACGACGATTCGTGCCAAGGCCCGGGCAAGTCCCCGCCGCGCCGAATGTACGTGATGGACTCACCCATAAGCTTCCCGTCAGATCTGCGGTATACACGCCAGTGGCTCCGCCACATCGCTGGGTTCCCTGTGAGCAGCAGGTGCGTGTCAGTCTGCTCGTAGTAGTACGGAACATTCGACCAGACGTTGTCTTTGGCGGGGATCCGTATCCGCCCAGCCCAATCTAGCAGTTCAGGGGTTAGCGGTGCCGTCTCATACACTTT
The DNA here is from genome assembly GCA_020217265.1 of Thiobacillus sp. GTDB lineage: Bacteria > Pseudomonadota > Gammaproteobacteria > Burkholderiales > Thiobacillaceae > Thiobacillus. The sequence goes on from JAIWOS010000183.1 coordinate 4,846, forward strand.
CACTCCTCCGTCGATGGCGCACAGCCGGCGCACCTCGGCGTCCAGCTCGGCTTTTGACGGACCTGAGCTACAGGCTGACGTAAGGGCGGCAAGCAACAGCGGATAGACAAGGGCTTTCATCGGCGCATGGCATCTGGTGACGAGGTATGCCGGGTATAGGGACCGCGTCCAACCCTTCGGCTGCACCAGGAACTCGGATAAGGCCTACGCCTTGGGCTTGCGGAACGCTGCGCTTGTCTCCCAAGCCCTCGCTGCCTCAGGGTTCTGCCGCTTCCACTCATCGTACTGGGCACCCTTCAGCCAAAGGCCGTACGAGGTAGGTGGCGGCGACGAGCCCCCTGGAGAGGACCCACTGCGGCCTTGTCCCGGCGCACCGCTGGAACCGCGTGGTCCTGCCGCTTCACTTCTCCGCTGGCGCAGGGGCTTTGCGAGCGCGTCAGCCATCTCAGGAAACAGCAGCGCCAGGAGGTTGTCGTATTTGCGGCTTCGCTGATAGGTTCGCTCTCCGGCGTCAAGGCTGCGCAGGACCCTTTCTCTCCAGTCGGTGACCTTTTGCGCCTGATGAGGCGCCAACGTCGGCTGGTATTGCCGGATCGCGATCAGGTACAGCGTGTGCCATTGGAAATGAGCGGGGCCTTCCTGGAGGATGGCGTTGATGACCTGCCAGGACGTGTTCAGCTGGTAGCCGACGGCGCGGTCTAGCTTGATCGAGAGGATCCGCTCCAGGAGGTTGCCTCGCCACCCGTAGAGATCGCGGTCCTCGGCCTCGGCATAGCCATGCACTGCAAGGCCCTCGGCGCACTCGGTAACGCGGTCGAGCGCACGCTCCACGTCAGGTCTCAGGCTGGGGTTCTCATCCATCTGCTCGCGGACGGTGGCGTGCTCCAGGATTGCAGCCAGATACCTGTCGGCCCACTTCTCGACCGGGATCCGGCGCATCGCCCGCCGCCGTTCATCTCGCGCCAAGAACTCCCGGGTTGCCTCGTTCGCTTCAGCAACCGCCGCCACGAGTTCCTTCTCGAGTCTCTCCGTTTCGTCGGCCAGCCGGGGATGGTGCAGCCAGCGCTTGCCCGCGTGCTCGTCGACGACCAGCCTTGCAAACTCCGCCTCCGTTACGACGCCACCCATTCGGGAAATGTCGATCTCGATCGCGGCCACATTCTGAGCCCGGATGCGCCCCAGGCGCTCGTCGCTGATGGTGTTGGTGACCGTGATCTCGACGAGAATCTGGCTGGAGGGCCAGTCCGGTGCGGCAATGGTGCTGGCTAGCACGTCGGGCCGAATCCTTCCCATCTGCTTCTCCAGGGCCACCGCTTCGAGGTCGACGACGCGCCCGGGCACCGAAAACTGCCTGGAAAGGACGTCACCCTCGTCTGTCGCTGCATCCAGTTCGATGGCCAAGTCGGGCAGCCTGATGCGCCTCTCGCGCTCCAGGATTTCCTTGGCCTTGAGATGCAGGAGAGTTTCGCGGCGGGCTGCGGGGCTGAGGCCCTCCGGCAGGCCCATGCCTTCGTCCGCCCAGTCGAGCATCGCCAGGGCGGATTTCTGTGCTGCCTCCTCGGCCTCCTGCGTAAGGCTCGCGTCGTCCCAGTGCGAGCACCAGACCCCGTTCTCCACCAGGAGGCGGAGGCGCTTCCGGATCTCGCCGGGCGGCATGGCAGCAATGGTCGGATCGTCGACGACCAGACGAATGGTCGGAATCAGGGAATCCGCCGCGCCGGCGGGGTCTGCGCTGACGCTCCCGGTCAGTTCCACTCTCAGTTCCCGGCCGTCATCGAGGGTCAGAACGCCGCTGATCCTGTCTCGAAAGGCGAAATCCCGGATGCGGACTCGCTCGGCCGGCGCCTCCACCCAGGCCTCGTAGTACTGCCCACTAAGGCCGGCGACACGGCGAGATTGGCGCCGGCGCGGCAGCTCGAGGAAGTCCGTGCCTTTCAGTGTCTCCAGCGCCGCTACGCGCGCTGCTAGGACGAGGCAGGCGTCCTTCTCGGCGCCCTTGGGGTGCCTGAAGTGGGGCCGCAGGCTCCATGTCGGCGTGGCTGCGTTGACCGCTACCAGCGGCAAGCCGCAGCTTAGGCATTCGCAGTTGGAGTGCTTGCCCCGCTGCTTGGCCCCCAACTCGCCGATGTATCGGGGTTCACCCGTTGTACGGTCGCGCGCCCACGCCATGACCAGATCGCTGGCGTCTGTGGCTGACACCTCATCTGGCTTGGAGACGATCCACTGCGGGAGCGTCAGGGGTGGATCGTTGTCGGCGGGGTTGGTCATTGTCCGAGTTGCCTGGGTTTCGGGGTGAGCTTAGCAAAGGCGTCCATCTCGTTCCGGAGGGCGCTCAAACGGCTGACCATCCTCAGCCCATCCGGCCGTCAATCCATTCGCGGAGGCGTGCCGCGAGCTGGGCCAGGAGGGGAAACACGAGGTACGACGCGTGGGCGGATTCGGGCGATACCGGATCAACGCTGGTCGGGTGCCCTGCGTCGTTTCTGACAGCTCTGATCTGCTGGGTAAACGCGGGCCAGTATGCCGAGAACTCCTCGCGGGACTCATGGGGAAGTGTTGCCCTCCGGGCCTCGACGAACTGCTGCAACTCGTCGAGCACGATCTTGACCCGCCAATCGGCCAGCTTCTGGGGAACCGGCTGCCCCAGCTCGCCAAGACGTCGAACCAGGTTGTCCCGCAGTTCAAGGACAAGGCTCTCCGATGCTCCGCCGAGCATTACGGCCGCGGCCTTGTAGTGCCCACCGATGTAGCAGTCCAGGCCCTCAGCCAGGTAGGACGCGGCCACCGGATTCAACGGCGCCAAGGAGTGCAGATAGGCGAGATAGCCGGCCGGGTTCCCAGGATCACGGCTGAGCGCTTCAAGCGTAGCCCGCCCTCTGGCGGTGACGTGGCAGAACGGCGGGTTGGTGTTGTTGATGTCATGGCCCCACGCCAGGTAGCCGGTGTTGAATAGCCAGTACCACTCGGCGAGCACAAGCCGCTCCAGTTCGATGTCGCGGGGCAGGTTCAAGCGTTCGGTCACTCGCCGAAGGATTGTGTTCTGCTGAAGGCTGCCCTCGCGCGGGTCTCGGGGTTCAGCCGCTGCGATCTCCTCGAGGAGCGCTTGCCGGATATCTTGGGGTGTGAGAGGCATGAGGGTGGGCGTACTGGCAGCAGATACGTTCCGGGTGCGGATAGTTGGGGTCGAGGGAGCCTAGCATACGCAAGGGCTGGCGGTAACTTGTGGTCAATACCCGGTTAAGGTCTAAAGCCCGTCGCCTATACGACAAATACTCACTCTTTGAGCTAGGAGCTGTCGTGACCATTAGGGGACTGCTTTTTCGGTTTGCCTTGACGTATTTTGTGGCTTTGCTTGTGGTCGGGTTTGCGCTGCATCTCGCCGGCAACACCCCTTCCTGGCTGAATGTCGGGCTGCGCGCTGGCTTATTCGCAGGGGTCGAATACTTTCTGCTAAGCCTGTTTTCTCTGCGAAATAAGCGCGCCGCCTCCAAGACGGAGCTGTGCCTAGCTCTATCTGGCATGCTGGCGATCGATTTCTTGGTGAACATGCTGGGCCGCAGTTCAGGGGTGGACCTCGGCGTATCAGCACTCGCGGCGTTGACGGCTTCGACATTCCATGGTCTGTGTGCGATCCCGGCAGTGATCTCGGTACATGGGCGAATGACACGGCTGTTCTTGCACACCGCCAATGGCTAGGGACGGGTGCGGGACGGACTAGCGGAAGACAAGGCCGGCGGAGGCTCTCAATAACCCCACACTCTTCTCCGCTATCCCAAGGTATTCGCCGATACACTGGGCACCCATGAGCGACCCTCTCCGCCGAAACCTTCCGCCGCACCCCAGCTTGCTCAAGGACCCGTCCAGACCGGCCCAGGAACGCCTGGGAGGCCGCGGAAGCAGCGCACCGGCACTTCCGGGTACACCGGCCTGCAAGAGCCTCCTGAAGGCCCTTGAAGCACCCTTCGCCATCGTCGACCTGGAGACCACTGGGCTGAGCCCTTCGCGCGACGAAATCATCGAGATCGGGGCCCTGCTGGTGGACTGGCGCTCCCGGTCGGTTCGCGAGTTCTCTACCCTCATCAAGCCCAGTATCGCGCTGCCGCCCAAGACCACGCAGATCACCGGCATCGACCAGGCGATGCTGGACGAGCACGGCATAGGTCTTCGCGCGGGGTTCACCCGGCTACAGGCCTTCATCGGCGACCGCCCGGTGTTCGCGCACCACGCCGAGTTCGACCAAGGCTTCCTCGTCAACGCATCGGCCCGGCTCGGCCTCGGCTTCCCCAACGTCATGTACGACACGATCTGCATGGCCGAGGCGGCATGGCCCAGCCTCGACTCCTATGCTCTGTTCAGTCTCGCCCAGCGCATGGGCCTGGGCAACTCGCCGGCGCATCGCGCGCTGGCCGACGCCAGAGCGACGCTGGACGTCCTCATCGAGGCCGACCGCGTGCTGAGAGGCACCTCCGACTGGCCCTGCCGCAAACGCCGCTAGGGTTCGAAGTACAGGATCGCGTCGGTGTCGACCGGCGCCTTCGCCAGCCCGATCCGCATCGCCGGCGTCTTGCCGTCCTTTCCCGGATCCACGTAGTTGTGCATGACCCTATAGATCGCCAACAGCTTCTCGGCCATGACGGGGTTGTAGGGGCTGTAGCCGTACCAGGTGCGCCCGGCTCGGCTTGAGGTGCTGATGGGCCGCTCCAGCAGGTTCACGCGGCGCCTCACCCTCTGGAAGAAGTTGTCGATGCCGGCCACGCTGGCCTTGAGAAACAGACGTGCGGTGTGGTCTTCCTCGTCGTTGTACACCGGGGTGGTGCCGTACGGAACGAGCTCCGTTGACGTCTCACCGGCGACGACCGGAACGCCCTCCGGCCGCAAGGGGTCGGGGATTTCGGTGAGCCAGCACATGGCCTTCAGCGGCTCCGACATGTTCGGGGCCGGATGCATGCACCACCGGTCGCTCCACTTGCCGAACACCGCGCGATTGCGGATCTCGTGCTTCATCATCTCGACCTCGACCTGCCTGGGAGTCAGGCTAGGGTTTGCGGCCTGCATACGCCTGAGCCGGGCCTTCGCCGCGGTCAGCTCGGCACGCTTCTGCGGCACGGTCAGCTCCTTGGCTGTCCTCACGTAGAAGGCGTCTACACGGCGCAGCTTGACGTCCTGGGCGAAGGCCGAAAGGCACGCCGCCCGGATGCCGGAGTCTTGGTCTAGGAAGAACCGGATCTTGGCCGCCCACTTCAGCAGGTCCTTCAGGAAGTAGAAGTGCCCGTACAGCGAGTACTCCTCGTGGATCTGCATCCCCTTTGTGTCCGGCAGGCGCTGGGTGTGGTCCTGCGTCTCGGTCACCTCTGGGTCGTCGCGCTCGGCCGCCTGCTCGTAGGAATCCTCGATCGTGTCTCCCAAGGCCGCCTGCCGAACTAGACCCTTCCGCTTGCGCCGGGCATGGGAGGCCATCACGGACTCGTCGTAGTCGGGCTGTAGCCACAGCCGCGCGTACTTGCGATGGGGGTACGGCTTGTCGTAGTCGTTCGTCGCCCTGGCATCCTCCTCGACGGCCTCAGGGTCCATCTCGGGGTCGAAGTTGACGTGCATGCCGAACACGAAGCCGGAGGCGTTGTCGGCGCTTCCTACGGCCCGCAGCACAACGTTTCGCCGGTCGGTGTACCGGCTCCAGTTCACCCGGTACTCCTGCCGGTCAACGCTGATGTAGAGGCGGTGTATCGGCAGCGAATGGAAGGCCCTCTCGCGGTCGCCGGCGAAGGCCATGCACTGCCTGTAAAGAAAATCGATCTTTCCGTATAGTGTTACGGCATTGAGGCCCGTGACGTTCAGGATCCGTTGGAGCGGCATCTTGTTGGTGAGCGCCAGCAGGATGGTCTTGTTGAGATGGGTGATCCGCTGCCGCTTGAGGGCTTTCGTGCTTCGGGTGATGGTCTTCCCGCAGGCCTTGCAGCGCCATCTGGGCGCGCCGCTGGTGGACTTGCCAAAGCGGTAGTAGGCCTTGCGATCTGTCACCGGCGTGCTGCCGTTGACGCAGCCAGGCGTAGTGCAGCAGGCGTCGGGTATGGGTTGCAGGTACTTGCTGAAGCGCCGGCGTTCCTCGGCCACGGCCAGGTTGCTCTTGACCGAGAAGGACTCGCCGCAGAGCAGGCAAACGAGCGCTGGCCTGTTCTTGGCAACGGCATGGAGCTTGTAGGATATCCCCGGCTTGCCGGCCAGCTCGGGGCGGGCCTTCCGCCGCCACTTGACGATGTCGGCGGGGACCCCGAAGTTGGCGCACGCTGGATTCTTACAGAAGTTGACGTTGATGCCGGCCACCGCCGGGGGCAGTGCCCCTTCGTCTTCCTCGACCTCCAGCAAAATCGCTGCCAAAACAAATCCCCCAAAGGTCCAAGACCTGTGGGGGATTGTAGGAATTGCTCAGGTGTTTTTCAACACTTTAACTTAACGCCTAGACCTGAGGGTTGCTTTTTTTTTATGCCAGAAAATAGCGCCACAGCAGGAAATCAAATGCTGCCGCTATTCTGGTCATGACTTCAACCTGATTCTCGTTCCTGATCACGCATAAATCAAACTTATCAAGCCTCACTTTGCTTCCGCTGTCAACTATTGTTGGCGGTTGCGTCCCGCAACATATCGAGCCCAGTACCGGTGAAACCGCAACATTGATCATTGAGACAAGTCTTCCATTGAATGAAAGACCTAACTAGTTATGCCGGGTGTGGGGGCATTTGACGATGCCCAACGTTAAATAGCCGTCATGTGACGGCGTAAAAGAATATTGGACATGTCCGGCAATCCCGGATCGAGCGATAAGCGATCGATTTATATAAGTGGCTGTGTCTGATAAGAATGGCGGATTCATTTCCCCGCATATCCCCGATACCACGCCACCCACTGCCCGATCCCGTACTCCAGCGTCGTCGCCGGCTTGAAGCCGGTGTCGCGGATCAGATCATCCACATCCGCGTAGGTTGCCTGCACGTCGCCGTCCTGCATGGGCAGGAAGTTCTTTTTGGCTTCCTGGCCGAGCGCGCGCTCGATGGTGTCGATGAAGTCCATCAACTGCACCGGGGTGTGGTTGCCGATGTTGTAGACGCGGTAGGGCGCGTGGCTGCTGGCGGGGTCGGGGTTCTTGTGGTCGAAATCCGGGTTGGGTTGCGGGATGCGATCCAGTACGCGCACGGTGCCGTCGGCGATGTCGTCGATGTAGGTGAAGTCGCGCATCATGTCGCCGTGGTTGAAGACGTCGATGGTGCGGCCTTCGAGGATGGCCGAGGTGAAGAGCCACGGCGACATGTCGGGCCGGCCCCAGGGGCCGTAGACGGTGAAGTAGCGCAGTCCGGTGGTGGGCAGGCCGTAGAGGTGCGAATAGGTGTGCGCCATCAGTTCGTTGGCTTTCTTGCTCGCGGCGTAGAGGCTGACCGGATGGTTGACCGGGTCGTGCACCGAGAAGGGAATCTTGGTGTTGGCGCCGTAGACCGACGAGCTGCTGGCGTAGACGAAGTGCTTGATCTTGTGATGGCGGCAGCCTTCGAGCAGGTTGGCGAAGCCGACGAGGTTGGACTGCACGTAGGCGTGCGGATTCTTCAGCGAGTAGCGCACGCCGGCCTGCGCGGCGAGGTTGATCACGGCGTCGAAGTGGCCTTTTTCGAACAGGTCTTCCATTGTCATGCGGTCGGCGATGTCGCCGTGGACGAAGCGGAAGTTGGGGTAGGGCTTCAACTGTTCGAGCCGTGCGAGCTTGAGCGCGGGATCGTAGTAGTCGTTGAGGCTGTCGATGCCGACGACCTCGTCGCCGCGTTTCAAGAGGATTTGCGCGACGTGCATGCCGATAAAACCGGCGGAACCTGTAAGAAGAACTTTCATGAAGTGCTCCGCTGGTTTCAGAAAAGGCTAACTTGCGTGACTCGCAAGTTAAGCGAGCGGCCGGAACTAAATCCGGCGGCGCCGGTGAGCAGGATTTTCATGGTTTTTGTCTCCAGAAGTGCCGTCGATTCTAGCACCGGCCCCCTTACAATCCGGTGATGCCAAGCCCGCGCCTGCCCCTCGACTGGACGCTCTATCGCCTGCTCCTGCTGCTGGCCGCGCCGCTGATTCCGCTGCGGCTCGCGTGGCGTGGGCGGCGCGAGCGCGGTTATCTAGAACACTGGGACGAGCGTCTCGGCGGGGCGGACGTGCCGGTCGGCGCGCTCTGGATCCATGCGGTGTCGGTGGGCGAAATGCGGGCCGCGCAGCCGCTGATCGACGCCCTGCGCGCGGCGCATCCGGACACGCCCATTCTGCTCACGTGCATGACGCCGACCGGGCGCGCCACGGCCGAGGCGCTGTACGGTGGTTTTGCGCGCATCGCCTATCTGCCCTACGACTACGCGTGGCTGGTGCGGCGCTTCCTGCGCCGCGCGCGGCCGGCGGTCGGCATCCTCATGGAAACCGAGCTGTGGCCGAATCTGATACGCGCAGCGGACGCGCAGGGGGTGCCGCTGATGCTGGCGAACGCGCGGCTGTCCGAACGTTCGGCGCGCGGCTACGCGCGGCTGCCGGCGCTGACGCGGGCGAGCCTTGCGCGCATCGCGGTGG
>JAIWOS010000100.1 GCA_020217265.1 Thiobacillus sp.
CGCGGCGGTGCGCGCGGTCGACGCGGTGATGGCCGGCGAGTCGACGCGCGCCTTCTGCAACGTGCGTCCGCCCGGCCACCACGCCGAGGCCGAGCGCGCGATGGGCTTCTGTCTCTTCAACAACATCGCCGTCGGCATCCATCACGCGCTCGCCGCGCATGGGGTGCAGCGCGTCGCGCTGGTCGATTTCGACGTGCATCACGGCAACGGCAGCGCGGATGTTTTCCGCCACGAGGCGCGTGTGCTGCTGCTGTCCAGCTTCCGCCATCCTTTCTATCCCTACAGCGGGTCGCAGCCGCACGCGGGCTTTGTTCCGGTGCCGCTGCCGGCGGGTGCCGACGGCGGGGCGTTCCGCGCTGCCGTCCGCCGTGACGTGCTGCCTGCGCTCGACGCGTTCAGGCCGGAGCTGGTGTGCGTGTCGGCGGGGTTCGACGCCCACCGCGACGATCCGCTCGGCGGCCTTGATTTGACGGAAGACGACTACGCCTGGATCACGCGCGAACTCTGCGCGCTCGCCGACCGCCACGCGCAGGGCCGCCTCGTTTCGGTGCTCGAAGGCGGCTACGACCTCGACGCGCTCGGCCGTTCCGCGGTCGCTCACGTAGGGGCCATGCGATGATCGACTGGAGCCGGATCGACACCGTCTTTCTCGACATGGACGGCACGCTGCTCGATCTCCATTTCGACAATCATTTCTGGCGCGAGCACATGCCGCGTCGCTATGCCGAATACCACGGGCTCGACGAAGCCGTCGCGCGCGAACGCCTGCATCGGCATTACGAACGCCACGCCGGCACGCTCAACTGGTATTGCATCGACTTCTGGACGAGCGAGCTCGCGCTCGACGTGATGCAACTCAAGGAAGAGGTGCTGCATCTCATCGCGGTGCGGCCAGACGTGCCGGCCTTCCTCAAGGCGCTGCGCGACTCCGGCCGGCGCGTCGTCATGGTGACCAACGCCCACCCCAAGGCGCTCGACCTGAAAATGCGCGAAACCCGGCTCGATCCCTGGTTCGATGCGCTGATTTCCTCGCACCAGATTGGCCTGCCGAAGGAACACCCGGATTTCTGGCAGGCCCTTCAGGCGGTGGAGCCCTTCGACAAAACGCGCACGCTTTTTGTGGACGACAGCCTGCCGGTGCTGGAAAGCGCACAAGCCTACGGCATCGCGCACCTGCTCGCGGTGTGCAACCCGGATTCGAAGCTGCCGCACAAGGACTGCGGTCCGTTCGATGCGATCAGCAGTTTTGCACAGGTGATGCCGGCCTAGACCGGCTCGATCAATACCGCCGCGCCGACGTTGCGGCCTTCCGCAACGAGGATGTTGTAGGTGCGGCACAGCGCGCCGACATCCATCACTTCCAGGCCGATGCGGGCTTCGACGAGGGGGCGGGTGAGGGCAGGCGGGGGAAAGCGCAGGCGGGTGCCGGTGCCGAGCAGCAGGATGTCGGGCGCGCGCAGGGCAATCCACTCGAAGTGGGCCGCCGTGAGCGCGTGGAAGCCCAGCCCTGCCCAGGGCGCGACTTCGATGCCGCGGGCGGAAAGCAGCAGGCTGGCGTCGAAGCGGCGGCCGTCGATGACGACGTGGTCGGCCCCGTAACCGGTGAAGAGCGGCTGGCCGCCGCCGCTGTTGAGATGGAGTTTCATGGCGAAACCTTAGCAGAGCAGACAGCCGGACGCGAGACGGGCGCCCCGGTTTGCCGGGACCGGGGCGCTCCGGTAAAATCGCGCCTTTTCAAGGCAAACACAAGGCCTTGTTTTGCCTTGAATTTCACCTCCAGGAACCCGACCGTGACGGCTGCTGACAAGCCTACCCTGCGCACCATCCACAAATCGGCCAAGCTCGACAACGTCTGCTACGACATTCGCGGGCCGGTGATGGCGCGCGCCAAGCAGATGGAAGAAGAAGGCCACCGCATCATCAAGCTGAACATCGGCAACCCCGCGCCGTTCGGTTTCGATGCGCCGGAAGAGATCGTGCAGGACGTGATCCTGAACCTGCCCGCCGCCTCGGGCTACAGCGATTCCAAGGGCCTGTTCTCGGCGCGCAAGGCGATCATGCACGAGACGCAGAGGAAGGGCATTGCCGGCGTCACCATCGACGACATTTTCGTCGGCAACGGCGTGTCCGAACTCATCGTCATGTCGATGCAGGCCTTGCTCAACAACGGCGACGAGGTGCTGGTGCCGGCGCCCGACTACCCGCTGTGGACAGCGGCGGTGAGCCTGGGCGGCGGCCGTCCGCGCCATTACCTGTGCGACGAGGGCGCCGGCTGGTTGCCCGATCTGGCCGATATCCGCGCCAAGATCACCCCCAACACCCGCGCCATCGTCGTCATCAACCCCAACAACCCCACTGGCGCGCTGTACCCGGTGGAACTCCTGCGCGAGATTCTCGAAATCGCGCGCGAGCATCAGTTGATCGTCTACGCCGACGAAATCTACGACAAGGTGCTGTACGACGGTGCGACGCATACCTCGATCGCGTCGCTCGCGGACGACGTGCTCATCGTCACCTTCAACGGCCTGTCGAAAAATTACCGCGCCTGCGGCTACCGCGCTGGCTGGCTCATCGTGTCGGGCGACAAGCGGCACGCGCGCGACTACCTCGAAGGCCTCAACATGCTGGCGTCGATGCGGCTGTGTTCCAACGTGCCGGGCCAGTACGCGATCCAGACCGCGCTCGGCGGCTACCAGAGCATCAACGACCTGGTCGCGCCGGGCGGCCGGCTGGCGCGCCAGCGCGACCTCGCGCACCGGCTGCTGACCGAAATCCCGGGGGTGTCATGTGTGAAGCCGAAGGCGGCAATGTACCTGTTTCCGAAACTGGACCCGAAGCTCTATCACATCGCCAACGACCAGAAATTCATCCTCAACCTGCTGGAGGAAGAGCGCGTGCTGGTGGTGCAGGGCAGCGGCTTCAACTGGCCGCACCCGGACCACATCCGCGTGGTGTTCCTGCCGCACGAGGAAGACCTGACCGAGGCCATTGGGCGCATCGGGCGCTTCCTTGATCGCAACCGGGCGCACCGCTGAGTACCGAACATGCTGAAGCCTTAGTTTTTAACAGGGAGGTAAGGGAGGCGAGGGAGGTTCTGGTTTTCCCTCCCTTACCTCTCTCCTCCCTGTTAACTCTTGTTTGAAACATCGAGAAACCTCATGAAACCCATTCACGTCGGCCTCCTTGGCCTCGGCACCGTCGGCGGCGGCACGCTCACCGTGCTCACCCGTAACGCCGAAGAAATCACCCGTCGCGCCGGGCGCGAGATTCGTGTCGTGCGGGCGGCCGTGCGCAATCTCGACAAGGCGAAGAAGCTCGCCGGCGAGCTGCCGCTCACCACCAACCCCTTCGACGTGGTCGACGATCCGGCCATCGACATCGTGGTCGAGCTGATCGGCGGGCTGGAACCCGCGCGCGAACTGGTGATGCAGGCGATCGCCAACGGCAAGCACGTCGTCACCGCCAACAAGCATCTGGTCGCCAAGCACGGCAACGAAATCTTCGCGGCGGCGCAGGCCAAGGGCGTGATGGTCGCGTTCGAGGCGGCGGTGGCGGGCGGCATCCCTATCATCAAGGCGCTGCGCGAGGGCCTCACCGCCAACCGCATCGAATGGCTCGCCGGCATCATCAACGGCACCAGCAACTTCATCCTCACCGAAATGCGCGACAAGGGCGCGGCCTTCGCCGACGTGCTGAAGCAGGCACAGGATCTGGGCTACGCCGAAGCCGACCCGACCTTCGACATCGAGGGCATCGACGCCGCGCACAAGCTCACCATCCTCTCCGCGATCGCGTTCGGCATTCCGATGCAGTTCGACCGCGCGTACACCGAGGGTATCTCGAAGCTCACGCGCGAGGATGTGAAATACGCCGAGGAGCTGGGCTATCGCATCAAACTGCTGGGCATCGCGCGCCGCGCCGAGGCGGGCATCGAGCTGCGCGTGCATCCCACACTGATCCCCGAGCGTCGGCTCATCGCCAACGTCGACGGCGCGATGAACGCCGTGCTGGTGAAGGGCGACGCCGTCGGCCCGACGCTGTATTACGGCGCGGGCGCAGGCTCGGAGCCGACCGCGTCCGCCGTCGTCGCCGACCTGGTTGATGTCACGCGCCTGCACACCGCCGACCCGCACCACCGCGTGCCGCATCTGGCGTTCCAGCCGGATCAACTCGCCGCCACGCCGATCCTGCCGATGGACGAGGTGCGCACCGCGTACTACCTGCGCCTGCGCGCTTTCGACCGTCCCGGCGTGCTCGCCGACATCACCCGCATCCTCGCCGACCGCGACATCTCGATCGACGCGATGGTGCAGAAGGAACCGGGCGAGGGCGAGGAACAGGTCGACATCATCCTGCTGACCCACGTGACGGTGGAAAAGAACGTCAACGCCGCCATCGCAAAGATCGAGGCGCTCGATACCGTCGCGGGCAAGGTCATGCGCATCCGCCTAGAAGAGCTGGCGGCCCGGTAAGGAGGGCAGGCAATGAACTATCTCAGCACCCGCGGCCTCGCGCCCCAGCTCCGCTTCTCCGACATTCTGCTCGGGGGGCTCGCCAGCGACGGCGGCCTGTACGTGCCGGAATCGTATCCGCGCTTCACGCCCGACGAACTCGCCGCGATGCGCGGCATGGGCTACCGCGAGCTGGCGTTCGCCGTGCTGTCGCGCCTCATCGACGACATTCCGCACGACGACCTCAAGCGCCTGATCGATGCGACCTACACCGCCGAGGTGTATCGCTACGTCACCGACAAGGAAAACGCGGCCGACATCACGCCGCTCAAGACGCTGGAGCCGGGGCTGCACATCCTGGCGCTGTCGAACGGCCCGACGCTGGCGTTCAAGGACATGGCGATGCAGCTCCTGGGCAACCTGTTCGAATACGCGCTCGGCAAGACTGGCGGCGAGCTCAACATCCTCGGCGCCACCTCCGGCGACACCGGCAGCGCGGCCGAATACGCCATGCGCGGCAAGCGCGGCGTGCGCGTTTTCATGCTGTCGCCCGAGCACGGCATGACGCGCTTCCAGCAGGCGCAGATGTATTCGCTGATGGACGCCAACATCCACAACCTGGTCGTGCGCGGCGTGTTCGACCAGTGCCAGGACATCGTCAAGGCGGTGTCGAACGATCTGGCGTTCAAGGAAAGACACCACATCGGCGCGGTCAACTCGATCAACTGGGCGCGCGTCGCGGCGCAGAGCGTGTACTACTTCAAGGGCTACTTTGCCGCCACCCACAGCAACGACCAGCGGGTGTCGTTCTCGGTGCCGTCGGGCAATTTCGGCAACGTCTGCGCCGGCCATATCGCGCGCCAGATGGGGCTGCCGATCGACAAGCTGATCGTCGCCACCAACGAGAACGACGTGCTCGACGAATTCTTCCGCACCGGTGTTTATCGCCCGCGCCCGGAAACGAAACATACCTCCAGCCCGAGCATGGACATTTCGAAGGCGTCCAACTTCGAGCGCTTCGTGTTCGACCTGGCGGGCCGCGACGCCGCGAAGATCCGCGATCTGTGGCGTGCGGTCGAATCCGGCGGCAGCTTCGACCTCAAGGCCGACGGCCTGTTCGCCAGGGTGGCCGATTTCGGCATGGTTTCCGGCTCCAGCAACCATGCCAACCGCATCGACACCATCCGCACGGTGTACGAGGTGTACGGCACCATGATCGATCCGCACACCGCCGACGGCCTCAAGGTCGGACTCGAACACCGCGAGCCCGGCGTGCCGCTCGTCTGCATGGAAACCGCGCAGCCCGCCAAATTCGAGGACGCGATCCGCGAAGCGCTCGGCGTCGAGCCGGTGCGCCCGGCCGAGCTGGCGAACCTCGAAACCCTGCCGCAGAAAAAGCACGTGATCGACGCCGATGCCGAAGCGGTCAAGCGCTATCTCGTCGAGCACGCCCGCTGAATCCCGCGCCGGCGAATCCTTCGCCGACCTGCTGGCGCGGGTGCGCGCCTGCACCGTCTGTGCGGCGCATCTGCCTTATCCGCCGCGCCCCATCCTGTGCGCTTCGCCCACCGCGCGCCTCCTGATCGTCGGTCAGGCGCCCGGCCGCCGCGTGCACGAAACCGGCATACCCTGGAACGATCCCTCGGGCGACCAGCTGCGGCTCTGGCTGGGCGTGACGCGCGAAATCTTCTATGACGAAACCCGCATCGCCATCGTCCCCACCGGCCTGTGTTATCCCGGCACGGCAAAGGGCGGCGACCTGCCGCCGCGCCCCGAATGCGCGCCGCTGTGGCATCCGCAGCTGCGTGCCGCGATGCCGCGGATCGAACTCACCCTGCTGATCGGGGCTTATGCGCAGGCGTATTACCTCGGCGATCGGCGCGGCCGCACGCTCACCGACACCGTGCGCGCGTGGCGCGATTTCGCGCCGGACGTCGTGCCGCTGCCGCACCCCAGCCCGCGCAACCGCATGTGGATGAAGCGCAATCCCTGGTTCGGGGCCGAGGTGCTTCCCATGCTGCGCGACCGGGTTGGAAGCCTGCTGGCGGCAGGCGATAATGGCGCCGCACCACACCAATAAGTTGTCTCAGGGAGCCGCATGAAACTCGTCACCTCGCTTACCAGCCCCTACGGCCGCAAGGCCCGCGTCGTGCTGCTGGAAAAGAAAATCCCCTTTCAGCTCCAGGTCGAAAACCCCTGGCTGCCCGACAGCCCCGTGCCCAGCCTCAACCCGCTCGGCAAGGTGCCGGTGCTGGTGCTTGAAGACGGCGTGTCGGTCTTCGACTCGCGCGTCATCGTCGAATATCTCGACCCGCTCTCGCCGGTGGCGCACCTGATTCCGGGGGAGCCCAAAAGCCGCATGGTCGTGCGCGGCGTCGAGGCGCTGGCCGACGGCGTCACCGACGCGGCGGTCGCGGTCTATCTCGAACGCAAGCGCGCGCCCGAACTGCGCAGCGCCGAGTGGCTCACGCTGCAGGAGAAAACCCTGTTCCGCGGCATCGAGGCGCTGGCCGAAGCTCTCGGCGAAAAACCCTGGTATTTCGGCAACAGCATGACGCTCGCCGACATTGCCTGCGGCTGCATGCTGGGCTATCTTGACCTGCGCTTCCCCGAAGTCGACTGGCGCGGCGCCCACCCCAACCTGGCGAAACTGTTTGACAAGCTGATGGCCCGGCCGTCGTTCAAGGAGACCGTGCCGGTCGTGTGACGCGCCGGGCGCACCCGGATACGGCATCTGGGTGAACTTTGCCATCGCAAGCGACTCTGGCATGACCCGACCCTGAAACAAGGAGCCACCATGTCCACCCAAATTGCTACCCTTGCGGGCGGCTGCTTCTGGTGCCTTGAAACCGTGTTCAACCGCCTGGCTGGCGTCGAGTCCGCCATCTCCGGCTACATGGGCGGCCACACCGACAAGCCCACGTACCGCGACATCTGCAACGGCGACACCGGGCACGCCGAAGTCGTTCAAATCACGTTCGACCCCGAGGTGATTGCCTTTCGCGATCTGCTCGACGTCTTCTTCACGATCCACGACCCCACCCAGCGCAACCGCCAGGGCAACGACGTCGGCACGCAATACCGCTCGGCGATCTTCTGGCACACGCCCGAGCAGAAGGCCGAAGCCGAAGCGGTGATCGCCAAACTGAACGCTTCCGGGCAGTTCTCCGCGCCCATCGTCACGGAAGTGACCGAGGCGACGACCTTCTATCCCGCCGAGGACTATCATCAGCGCTACTTCGAACAGAACCCGCAGCAGCCGTATTGCCAGTTTATCGTCGCGCCCAAGGTGGCGAAGGCAGAAGCGAAGTTCGGCGCGCGGCTCAAGTAGCGGCACCGGCGACATTCGCGCATCCCATCGAGCTCACACGGCCCGACAGGCCGGATTACCAGCCCCAGCGGTTGCGTTCCATCTGGCGCTTCAATTCCGTTTCTTCTTCCTCGAACGTACTGGTGACATCGCTGGGATGGCAGTCGGGGTCGCGTTCCTCCCGTGCCGGGGGCGGCGCATCGGTCTGCGGGCCTGAGCCGCCGTTCCAGGCGTAGGGGTTCTTGAACTGCGGTGGGTCCGGCAGGCAATCGTACTTGTACGACGGCGGCCAGCCCGTCTCGTAGGGCATGAAAGAAATGGTTTTCTCGAACACCAGCGGCTGGCCTGTGGGGGTGGGCGGAAGCGGCGGCAGGCTCTCGATCGCTTGTCTCGCCAGGGCCGAAACCCGTTCCGACGTGGACCACAGTTCCTCGACCCGGGCGAGGCTGCCGTCCGGATTGATGGTGATCCGGAAGCGCACCTGCCCCTGATTCACGCCTTCCACCGCCGTGCCCATCAGGCTGCGCACCTGCTGCCCCCAGGCGTGGCGGTAGCGCTTGCTGTTCTTGAGCGTGTAGGTGGCGGCGAGCGCCCATTCCTCCGCCGAGGGCGCGGGCGGCGCGGCCATCGTCGCCGGCTGTTTCGCTGGCGTGGGTGGTGCCGAGAGCACGGGGGCGGGAGCGGGCGTCTTGTGATGGGCCTTGGGCGGCGGGGCGGGGGCACGCGCAGGCTTCACCACCTGCGCGGGTGGAAGCGTGAGGTTCACCCGCAAGGGCTCCGGGCCTTCCGGCGCAGGCGCCGGCGGTTGACCGGGCCACAGCGTCAGGCCCGCGTGAACGCCGAGCGACAACGCAATGGCCAGCAGCAAGCGGGTACGGACATTGGGCATGAAACCGGTTGGGATGGTGAACAACCGGCGAATCTTGGCACGTCCGGGGTGGCGCGGTCACTGGCAACTTAAGACCGACGCCGTGGCCTTATTTTCCTGCCTTTTCCCACGAGTCCTTCAAGGTCACCGTCCGGTTGAACACCGGCGCGCCCGGCTTCGAATCGACACGGTCGGAGACGAAATAGCCGTGCCGCTCGAACTGGAACGAAGTTTCGGGCGCAGCGTCTTTCAACGCGGGTTCCAGTTGCGCGCGGATCACCTTCACCGAGTCGGCGTTGAGGTCGTCGAGGAAGTTGCCGGTTTCAGCACCCGGCTGAGCCGTCCTGAACAGGCGGTCGTACAGGCGTACTTCGGCCTCGCAGGCATGCGCGGCGGAGACCCAGTGGATGTTGCCCTTGACCTTGACCGAATCGGCGCCGGGGGTGCCGGACTTGGTGTCGGGCAGATATTCGCAATGCACCGCAACAATGTTGCCGTCGGCGTCCTTGTCGCAGCCGGTGCACTTCACGACGTAGCCGTAGCGCAGGCGCACCGAGTTGCCCGGAAATAATCGGAAATAGCCCTTGGGCGGCGTTTCGGTGAAGTCCTCGCGCTCGATCCACAGCTCGCGCGAAAACGGCACGGCGCGCTTGCCGAGTTCCGGTTGCTGCGGGTGGTTGGGCGCGAGGCAGTCTTCGCTCTGGCCTTCGGGGTAGTTGTCGATGACGAGTTTCACCGGGTCGAGCACGGCGATGCGGCGCAGGGCGGTGTCGTTGAGGACGTCGCGCTGGCAGGCCTCGAACACGCTGTAGTCGATCCAGCCGTCGGATTTGGACACGCCGATCATGTCGGTGAAGCGCTTGAAGCCCTCGGGCGTATAGCCGCGGCGGCGCGCGCCAACCAGCGTCGGCATGCGTGGGTCGTCCCAGCCGGACACGTGCCTTTCCTCGACGAGCTGGATGAGCTTGCGCTTGGAAAGCACGACGTAGGTGAGGTTGAGCCGCGCGAATTCGATCTGCTGCGGCAGCGGGCGGGTAAAGAAGCCGCCGTCGGCGAGCTTGTCGAGCAGCCAGTCGTAGAACGGACGCTGGTCCTCGAACTCGAGCGTGCAGATCGAATGCGTGATGCGCTCGATCGCGTCCTCGATGGGGTGGGCGTAGGTGTACATCGGGTAGATGCACCAGGCATCGCCCGTGTTGTGGTGGTGCGCTCTTTTGATTCGATAAATCGCCGGGTCGCGCAGGTTGATGTTGGGCGAGGCCATGTCGATCTTCGCCCGCAGCACGTGCGCGCCATCGGGAAACTCGCCGGCCTTCATGCGGCGGAAGAGGTCGAGGTTTTCGTCCACGCTGCGCGTGCGGTAGGGGCTGTCCTTGCCCGGTTCGGTGAGCGTGCCGCGATACGCGCGCATCTCGTCGGCGGAAAGCGAATCGACGTAGGCGTTGCCGGACTGGATCAGGTACTCGGCGCAGGCGTACATGGTGTCGAAGTAGTTCGACGCGAAATAGAGATGCGTGCCCCAGTCGAAGCCCAGCCATTTCACCGATTCGACGATTGAATCGACGTATTCCTGCGATTCCTTCTCCGGGTTGGTGTCGTCGAAGCGCAGGTGGCACACGCCGCCGTAGTCGCGCGCGAGGCCGAAGTTCAGAAAGATCGACTTGGCGTGCCCCAGGTGCAGGTAGCCGTTGGGCTCGGGCGGAAAGCGGGTTTCCACCCGCCCGCCCCACTTGCCGGCGGCATTCTGCTCGTCGATGAGGTTGCGGATGAAGTTGGCGGCGGGGACGGGGGCGTCGTGCGACATGATGCGGGTCGAGGATGGAATGCGTGGAATTGTAATGGCTTACGCGATGATGCCGCCGCCCAGACACACCTCGCCGTCGTAGAGCACCACCGACTGGCCAGGCGTGACGGCCCATTGCGGCGCGTCGAACACCAGTTCCAGCGTGTCGTCGTAGAGCGTGGTGATGTGACAGGCGGCGTCCTGCTGACGGTAGCGGGTCTTGGCGGTGTAGGCGCGCTCGGGGTCGGGGGCGACGCCAGCGATCCACGAGAGCTGGTGCGCAGTGAGGCTGGTGCGCTGCAGGAGCGGGTGGTCGTGGCCCTGAACGACGATGAGCGTATTACCCGCCAGGTCCTTGCCCGCCACGAACCATGGGGTGCCGTCGCCGTCCTTCTGCCCGCCGATGCCCAGACCCTGGCGCTGCCCCAGCGTGTAGTACATCAAGCCCTGATGCTTGCCGACCAAGCGGCCTTCCGGCGTGACCATCTCGCCCGGATCGCGTGGCAGGTAGCGTTCGAGGAATTCGCGGAAGTTGCGCTCGCCGATGAAGCAGATGCCGGTGCTGTCTTTTTTCTTGGCGTTGGGCAGGCCGATGGTTTCGGCGAGCCGCCGCACCTCGGGCTTCGGGTACGCGGCGAGCGGAAATAGCGCGGGCATGAGTTGTTGCTGGTTCAGGCGGTAAAGGAAGTAGCTCTGGTCCTTGTTGGCGTCGGCGGCTTTAACAAGCGTTGCGCGGCCGGCCGCATCCTGCCCCTTGCCGACGTAGTGCCCGGTGGCGATGAAGTCGGCGCCCCGCGCCACCGCGTCTTCCAGAAATGCCTTGAACTTGATCTCGCTGTTGCAAAGCACGTCCGGGTTGGGCGTGCGCCCGGCCTGGTATTCGGCGAGGAAATAGCTGAACACGCGCTCCTTGTATTCCTTCGCGAAATTCACCGCCTCGACCTCGATGCCGAGCACGTCGGCCACCGCCAGCACGTCGAGGAAGTCCTGCCGTGCCGTGCAGGCGTCGGTGTTGTCGTCGTCGTCCCAGTTTTTCATGAACACGCCGAGCACCTCAAAGCCTTGCTGTTTGAGCAGGTAGGCGGCGACGGCGGAATCCACGCCGCCGGAGAGGCCGACGACGACGCGCGTGCTCATGCGTGCGTCACGAAATCGAGCGGAAAGCGCCGGCCGGCGAGCGCGTCCTCGACACAGCGCATGACCAGCGGGCTGCGGTGCGGGGTGGGGTGGGCGGCGAGTTCCGCGGGGCTCAACCAGAGCGCGCGCACGATGCCGGTGTCGAGTTGGGAGCCGGGTTCGAAACCGGTGACGTCGCAGAGGTAGGCGAAGCGCAGGTAGGTGATGTCGCGGCGCGCGTAGTGCGTGGTGTAACAGCCCAAGAGCGCCGTCGGTTCGACGCGATGCGCGGTTTCTTCCAGGGTTTCGCGGCGGACGGCGTCGAGCAGGGTTTCGCCGCGCTCCCAGTGGCCGGCGGGCTGGTTCAAGCGCAGGCCGTCGGCGGTGTGTTCTTCGACGATGAGAAACTTGCCGTCGCGCTGCACGACTGCGGCGGCGACGACGTGAGGCAGCCAGGTTTGGGTGTCAGACATGGATTTCCTTCCATTGGCCAGGTTGCAGATCGTCCAGGGTCCATTCGCCGACCGCGGCGCGGATCAGGCGCAGGGTGGGAAAGCCGATCTTCGCGGTCATGCGGCGCACCTGGCGGTTCTTGCCTTCGGCAATTGTGAGTTCGAGCCAGGCGGTGGGGATGGCGGCGCGAAAACGGATCGGCGGAGTGCGCGGCCACAGATTGTACGGTTTGGCGATGACACGCACCCGCGCCGGCCGGGTGACGAAATCGCCCAGATCGACGCCGCCGCGCAAAGGTGCGAGATCGGCATCGGTGGGTGTCCCTTCGACCTGCGCCCAGTAGGTTTTGGGCAATTTGTGGCGCGGATCGGCGATGCGGCTCTGGAGTTTTCCGTCATCGGTTAAAATCAGCAGGCCTTCGCTGTCCGCATCCAGGCGTCCGGCTGCGTACACCCCCGACAGCGGAAGGACATCCCGCAACCCCTGCCAGCGGCCTTCCGGCGTGAACTGGGAGAGCACGCCGTAGGGTTTGTTGAAGAGAACAAGACGCGACATTCGGTGGGGACAAAACCCGCATTTTATTCGTTTCGAGACCGCTCATGACCAGCCACATCCAGATTCCCAGCCACGGCCAGAAAATCACCGTCAATGCCGACAACACCTTGAATGTGCCCGACACGCCGATCATTCCCTTCATCGAGGGCGACGGCACCGGCGTCGACATCACGCCGGCGATGAAGAAGGTCGTCGATGCCGCCGTGGCCAAGGCCTACGGCGGCAAGCGTGCGATCGCCTGGATGGAAGTCTATGCCGGCGAAAAGGCAGTCAAGGTCTACGGCGGCGACCTGTGGCTGCCCGAGGAAACCGTGCAGACGGTGAAGGACTACGTGATCTCGATCAAGGGCCCGCTGACGACGCCGACCTCGGGCGGCATCCGCTCGCTCAATGTCGCGCTGCGGCAGATGCTCGACCTCTATGTATGCCTGCGCCCGGTACGCTACTTCACCGGCGTGCCCAGCCCGGTGAAAGCGCCGGAAAAGGTCGACATGGTGATCTTCCGCGAGAACACCGAGGACATCTACGCCGGCGTCGAGTGGGAAGCCGGCAGCGCCGAGGTGAAGAAGGTGATCGAATTCCTGCAAAAAGAGATGGGCGTGAAGAAGATCCGCTTCCCCGACAGCTCGGCCATCGGCATCAAGCCGGTGTCGGTCGAGGGCTCGGAACGGTTGATCCGCAAGGCGATCCAGTACGCCATCGACAACAAGCGCAAGTCGGTGACGCTGGTGCACAAGGGCAACATCATGAAGTTCACCGAGGGCGGCTTCAAGAAATGGGGCTACGAGCTCGCCGCGCGCGAATTCGG
>JAIWOS010000035.1 GCA_020217265.1 Thiobacillus sp.
AATTGGTAGACGCACTAGGTTCAGGTCCTAGCGGTGGCAACACTGTGGAGGTTCGAGTCCTCTTCTGGGCACCAGACGCAAGCAAAAAGCCGACTTCACGTCGGCTTTTTGTTTTTGTGATGTTATCCGGCATCACGCCTCGTAAGGATGGCGACGCACGATGGTCTCCACCCGATCCGGTCCGGTCGACACGACGTCGATCGGCACTTCGCACAATTCTTCCATGCGCTTGAGATAGGTCTGCGCCTTCTGCGGCAGCTTGTCGAATTCCTGCACGCCGACGGTGGTATCGCTCCAGCCCGGCAGGTCTTCGTAGATCGGTTCGACGTTGGTGATCGATTCCGCGCCCACCGGCAGGATGTCACAGGCTTCGCCGTCGATCTTGTATCCGACGCAGACGCGCACAGTTTCCAGTCCATCGAGCACGTCGAGCTTGGTCACGCACAGGCCGGACACGCCGTTGATCTGGATCGAGCGCTTCAACGCGGCGGCGTCGAACCAGCCGCAGCGGCGCTGGCGACCCGTGGTGGCGCCAAATTCGTGGCCTTTTTCGCCCAGGTACTTGCCCACGTCGTCGAACAGCTCGGTCGGGAACGGGCCGGAACCGACACGCGTGGTGTAGGCCTTGGTGATGCCCAGCACGTAATGCATCGCCGACGGCCCCATGCCCGAGCCCGTCGCCGCGCCGCCAGCGGTGCAATTCGACGAGGTGACGAAGGGATAGGTGCCATGGTCGATGTCGAGCAGCGTACCCTGCGCGCCTTCGAACAACAGGTTCTGCCCGGCCTTGTTGGCTTCGTAGAGGCTCCTCGGCACATCGGCGACCAGCGGCTTGATGCGTTCTGCCATGATCATGGCTTCGTCGAGCGTCTTGTTGAAGTCCACCGTTTCAGCCTTGAAGTAGTTCTTCAGCATGAAGTTGTGGTGGTCGAGCACCTCGCCAAGCTTGGCGGCGAAGCGCTCGCGGTGGAAGAGATCCTGCACGCGAATGGCGCGGCGCGCGACCTTGTCTTCGTACGCCGGACCGATGCCACGACCCGTGGTGCCGATCTTGCCCGCGCCCTTGGCGATTTCGCGTGCGCGGTCGAGCGCGACGTGATGC
Organism: Thiobacillus sp.; assembly: GCA_020217265.1. GTDB lineage: Bacteria > Pseudomonadota > Gammaproteobacteria > Burkholderiales > Thiobacillaceae > Thiobacillus. Next base: position 1,103 of record JAIWOS010000035.1, read on the forward strand.
GGCAGGATGAGCGGCGCAGCTTCGGAAATCTTCAGCCGCCCGGCCACTTCCACGCCGGCAGCGGCGAGCATGTCCATTTCTTCCAGCAGCGCGTCGGGCGCGAGCACCACGCCGTTGCCGATATAGCACGTGACGTTGTCGCGCAGGATGCCGGAGGGAATCAGGTGCAGCACGGTCTTCTTGCCGCCGACGACCAGCGTGTGGCCCGCATTGTGGCCGCCCTGAAAACGCACCACGCCCTGCGCGCGGTCGGTGAGCCAGTCGACGATCTTGCCCTTGCCTTCATCGCCCCACTGGGTGCCGATGACGACGACGTTCTTTGCTGCCATGCTGCTGTCTCCCTTGTTGTATTACGCGCCGGCAACGGCCAGCTCGCGCAAATCCAGACTGAAACCCGTGGCCGGACGCGCCCGGCCGAACACTCTGCCCACTTCGTCGTAGCGTCCGCCCTGCGCGATGGCGCGGCTGCGTCCCGCGGTATAGGCGGCGAAGACGACGCCGCTGTGGTAGCCGTAACCGCGCAGTTCCGCCAGGTCGTAGGCGGCATCCACCCCCTTGAGGCCGGCGTCGACGGCGTCGAGCGTGTCGAGCGCCGCGGCGACCGCAGGCAATTGCGGCAGGCGCGCGCGCGCTTCCTGCAGCACGCCCCGGTCGCCGTACAACTGCGGCAGCGCCGCGAAAGCATCGGCGAGCGCCGCCGGCAGGCCGGCCGTGAGCACCGCGACCGCGCTGGCGTCCTTGGCCTGCAGGGCGCCGAACAGCTGGTGTTCGACTTCGCCGGACAGGCCAGCCTCCTGCGCCAGCGCGCGGTACACGCCGACGTGGCCGATGTCGAGTTGCGCCGCGCGCACTCCACAGGCGTCCAGGCCCTGAAGCATGAGCGAGAGGATTTCGATATCGGCCTGCGCGCCGGCATCGCCATACAGTTCGGCGCCGATCTGGATCGGCTCGCGCGAACGGTGAAAGCCGTCCGATTGCGTGTGCAGCACGCTGCCGGCATAACACAGCCGGTTCACGGCATTGGCCGCGAGCAGGTGCGCATCGATGCGCGCGACCTGCGGCGTGATGTCGGCGCGCACGCCCATCAAGCGCCCGGAGAGCTGGTCGACGAGCTTGAAGGTCTTGAGATCGAGATCGGCGCCGACTCCTGTCAGGAGCGAGTCGACGTATTCCATCAGGGGCGGGATCACCAGCTGATAGCCCCGCGCACGGAACAGGTCGAGCAGGGCGCGGCGCATGTCTTCCATGCGCCAGGCTTGCGGCGGCAGGACGTCCTCGACGTTTTCGGGCAGCAACCAGGCAGTCATTTCACTTCAGCCACATCAACACAAAAAGGCCGCCCAGCATCGAGGCGGCACCGATAAAACGCAATTGCCCGTCGGTCAGTTCGATGGCGCGACGGAAGGCGTCGCGCCACAGAGCCGGGGCGGCAAACGGCAACAGGCCCTCGATCACCAGCAACAGGCCGAACGCGCCCAGCCAGTCGGTCCCGCTCATTTCCCCCCGCTGGCGCGCGGGTTCTTCATGTACTTGAAGAAGTCTGCGCTGGGGTCGAGCACCATCACGTCGCTCTTGTTCTTGAAGCTGTCGCGATAGGCCTGCATCGAACGGTAGAACGCATAGAACTCGGGATTCTTGCCGTAGGCTGCGGCATACACCGCAGCCGCCTTGGCATCGCCCTCGCCCTTGACGCGCTGCGCGTCGCGGTACGCTTCGGCGACGATCACTTCCTTCTGCTTGTCGGCATCGGCCTTGATCTTTTCGGCCTCGGCCGCGCCGGTGGACCGCAACTCGTTGGCGACCTGCTTGCGCTCGGCTTCCATGCGCCGATAGACGTTTTCCGACACCGATTCGGGAAGGTCGACCCGCTTGATGCGCACGTCCACCACCTGCACGCCGATCTTGCGCGCGTCCTGGTCGGCCTTGGCCTGGATCGTGCGCATGACCTTGTCGCGCTCGCCGGAAACCACGTCGTTGATGGTGCGCTTGCCGAATTCCGCCCGCATGCCGTCGTTGACGGTCTGGTTGAGCCGGATCGCGGCGCGCATTTCGTCGCCGCCAACCGAGACGTAGAACTGCCGCGGATTGATCACCCGCCACTTGATGTAGGCATCGACCAGCACGTTTTTCTTTTCCGAGGTCAGGAAACGTTCCGGGTCGGCCGCATCGATGGTGAGGATGCGGTTGTCGAAATAGCGCACGTTCTGAACCAGCGGCAGCTTGAAATACAAACCGGGCTGGGTCTTGACCGACACCACCTCGCCCAACTGGAAAACCAGCGCGTACTGGGTCTGCTTGACGGTGAACATGCTGCCGCTCAACACGACCAGCAAGACGACGAGCGCGATCAGGAAGGGGGCGAAATTCTTGTTCATGGCCGTTCCTCCCGGTCCCGGCTACGGAAGGCGTCGCGCGAACGCGGGTCGCTCGTCGTCGGCGCAAGCGCGGGGGCGCCCGCGGACGGCTGCGCCAGCACTTCCGGCGCGCCTGCATACGGCTGGCTGACGATTTGCTGCAGCTTGTCGAGCGGCAGGTAGAGCAGGCTGTTGCCGCCCTTCTGGTCCACCACAACCTTGCTGGTGTTGTTCATCACGGTCTGCATGGTGTCGAGATACATCCGCTGGCGCGTGACCTGCGGCGCCTTCTGGTACTCCGTCAGGATCTGGGCGAAGCGGCTGGCCTCGCCCTCTGCATTGGCGATCACGGCCGCCTTGTAGCCTTCGGCTTCTTCTTTCAGCCGCGACGCCAGGCCGCGGGCGCGGGGCACAACGTCGTTCGAATAGGCCTCGGCCTCGTTCTTGAGGCGTTCGCGGTCCTGGCCCGCCTTCACTGCGTCGTCGAACGCGGCCTGCACCTGCTCGGGCGGCTGGATGTTCTGCAGGGTCACCTGGCTGATGCTGATGCCGGTCTTGTAGCGGTCGAGGATCTGCTGCATCAAGGCCTTGGCGCGCGCGGCGATCTCGGCCCGGCCTTCGTACAGCACGTAGTCCATCTTGCTCTTGCCGACGATTTCACGCATCGCCGTCTCCGCGACCTGCAGCACGGCGTCATCGGGCGAGCGGTTGACGAACACGTATTCGACCGGATCCTTGAGGATGTACTGCACGGCGAACTGGAGGTCGATGATGTTTTCATCGTCCGTGAGCATTTGCGACTCTTTGAGCACCTTGCTCTTGACGTTGTTGCGATAGCCGATTTCGACCGTGCGAACCTGGTCGACATTGACCACCTCGCGCGACTCGATCGGCCACGGCAGATGCCAGCGCGGCCCCGGCTCGGTGGTTTCGACGTACTTGCCGAACCGCAGCACCACGCCGCGCTGGCCGGTATCGACGATGTAGAAGCCGCTGGCGAGCCACACCAGCACCGCCAGCCCGAGCAGGAGGCCGATGAGGTTGCCGCCGCCGACCGGCTCGCGGTCGCCCGACTTGTTGCCGAACATGCCGTTCAATCGCTGGTTGAACTTGCGCCAGAGCTCGTCGAGGTCGGGCGGGCCGCTGTTCTTGCGGTTGTCGCGATTGCCCCATTGCGGGTCGTTCCAGGCCATATCGTCAGGGTTTAAGCGGAAAATGTAGTGGTTGGGAGTGCATCTGCGCCGGGACCGTCGCCCGCTCGCGCTTCGAGCAGGATTTCCGACAGCGCATCCCGCAAAAGTTCAAGTCCTGCGCCGGTTTTCGCAGATACGTAAACGCTTTGCAGTTTACCATACTCGTCCCGCGTGACTCCCGGCGCCACGCCCGTCAAATCGAGCTTGTTGTACACCCTAAGCTGCGGCACGACGTCCGCCCCGATCTCCTTCAAAACCTTGTCCACTGCCGCGATCTGGCGTTCGCGCGCGGGGCTCGCCGCATCGACCACGTGCAGCAGCAGGTCGGCCTCGGCGGTCGCTTCCAGCGTGGCCCGGAAAGCCGCCACCAGATCGTGCGGCAGGCGGGTGATGAAGCCGACGGTGTCGGACAGCACCACTTCCCCCACCTTCGGCAGGTAAATTTTCCGCGTGGTGGTGTCGAGCGTGGCGAACAGCTGGTCGGCGGCGTAGGCGCCGGCGTGGGTAAGCGCGTTGAAAAGCGTTGACTTGCCGGCGTTGGTGTAGCCAACCAGCGCGACCGAGCGCACCTGCTGCCGGCTGCGCGCGCGGCGTTGGGTGCGCCGCTGTTTGTCCAGCTTCGCCAGCCGTTCCTGCAGCGCCTTGACGCGCACGCCGATCAGCCGGCGGTCGGTTTCGAGCTGTTTCTCGCCCGGGCCCCGCATGCCGACGCCGCCACGCTGGCGTTCGAGGTGGGTCCAGCCACGCACCAGCCGGGTCGACAGGTGTTTCAACTGCGCGAGTTCGACTTGCAGCTTGCCTTCGGCGCTTTGCGCGCGGCGTGCGAAGATGTCGAGGATGAGGCTGACGCGGTCGATCACGCGGCAATGGAAGCGGCGCTCGAGGTTGCGTTCCTGCGCCGGCGAGAGTTCATGATTGAAGATGACGACGTCGGCCTCGACGGCCGCGACCAGCGCGGCGATCTCGTCGGCCTTGCCGCTGCCGACGAACAGCGCGGCGTCGGGGCGCGCCCGTTTGCCGAGCACTTCGCCGAGGATATGCAGGCCAGCGCCGGTGGCCAGCAGGCGCATTTCCGCGACGCTCTCCTGGAAATCCGGGTCACCGAAATCGATCGCGACGAGCACGACGCGCTCGCCGCCCTGGTGACGTTCAAACAAGGCGCGGACTCCGCTCGCCGGCTGGGAGGAGGTGCAGCATGGACAGTCTGGTCGGGGGTACGAACCCCTATTGTAGTGCGTCAGCGCAGTTCGGGTTTCCCGAAATGCCAGCCCTGGCCATAGTCCACGCCCATGTCGGCGAGAATGCGCGCCGTCTCGGCATCCTCGACGTGTTCGGCCACGGTACGCACCCCTTCCTTGCGGGCAAAATTCGCCAGGCTTTCGACGATGCCCGCGACTTTGCGGTCGGTCCGCATGTGGGTCACCAGCCAGCCTTCGATCTTGAGAAAGCTCACCGGCAGGTGGGCAAGGTACAGGTACGAAGAATAGCCGCTGCCGAAATCGTCCAGCGCGAGGCGAAAGCCGAAGTCGATGAAGGGTTTCAGGTCGGCACGCAGTTTCTCGAGGCTGACGATGCGCTGGCGTTCGGTGATTTCCAGCACGATGGGCTTGACCGGCCCCAGCACGAGCCCGCAACTCTGGCAATAATTCAGCGCGTTGGCGAGCATCTCCTCGACCAGATCGCGGCGCGCCAGGAACTGCGGCGACACGTTCACGAAATGCGCGAAATCTGGCGCGCCGCCGCCAGCCATGCGGGTAACGCAACTTTGCATCACCTGCCGTATCACGACACGATCGATCTCGGCGATCAGACTCAAACCCTCGGCAAGCTCGATGAAGCCTGCCGCTTCAATGATCCCATCGGTCGGACTTTCGATGCGCGCAAGTGCCTCGTCCGCAACCACCCGACCGCTTTGCAGGTCGACAATGATTTGCGAAGCGTGCCTGATGCGTCCGGCAGCCAACGCATCACGTAGCATGACTCCATTCACGTGCCCAGGGTGTGGGCAGCCAGGCAGACACGGTCGCGTCCGCTAGACTTGGCACGATACAAGGCATGATCAACTTCCTCCAGCAACCCTCCAATGTCGTTTGCACGGGGATCGAAGGCCCCCACGCCAGCCGAAAAACTCAGGGGGATTTCTCCAACCTGGGTTCGAACAGGAGTGGCGCGCGCGTGATTCGCCAACCGACCGATAATGCCCCCGGCTTCGTCGGCGGTACTGCCATGCAGCACGAACAGAAACTCCTCGCCACCCCAGCGGGCCACCCAGTCACCTTCACGCAAGCCCGCCTCGAAGCGTTTCGCGACTGTCTTCAACAATTCGTCGCCGACGGCATGCCCATAGCGGTCGTTGACCAATTTGAAATGGTCGAGATCAACCAGCGCCACCGCAAAGCCATGACCGTCGCGCGGGGTGCGCGCCCTTTCCTTCTGCAAACGTTCCTCGGCCGCACGACGGTTCGGCAGACCGGTCAGCATATCGGTGAGTGCAATGCGTTGGAGTAGTTCGGTTTGCGCCGATTGGTGCAGGGCATTACCCAGCCAGTCAGCAATGAGCGCCATATAGGCTTCATCGATGACGCTAGGCTCGCCCGGCACGCGCGACAGAAAAGCCAACACCCGGCTGGCATCGTCACCTGCATGGACTGGAAATCCGGCATACGCGCGCAACCCCATTTGAGTGGCGAAGGGGTCGGCATAAGGCGTCTTCGAGATATCGGCGATGAAGCGTTTACAGCCAGACTGCATCACTGTCAGGCACGGTACCGCATCCGGCGGCAGTTCCGCGCCTTCCGGCAACACGGCGAGCCCGTCGCTCACATGTCTGGCATGGTATGTGGTGTCGAACTGCCCCAGAACGACCAAATCCAGCGCCAGCACCCGGCGCGCCATGTCGAGCATCGTACGGATACGCTCGCGATCATCCAGGCCACACTGAATGGACAACTTCCACAGGGCATTGAGTCGTTCGAGGTGCAGGGCCTGTGCCTCCGCGCCGGCGGGAAGATCGCCATTGAGTAAAGTCGTCATGCTGTAGGCAGCAGATATTCCAAGGTACTCATGATATCGACCATTGCAGCCATGACTTGACGGTCCGTCAAGTGCTCTCGACTCTATACCCGCAGGTTATGTATGGTCATCCCGAGCTTGGCCGTAACTTAGCCGCAAACAGCCAAGCTGCTGCCAGCCCATTGGCTCGCCGACGTCAGATATCCACGGCGCGCAGGCGCTCGGCCGCCTGTTCTGGATTGATCGTATTGACGAACAGCCCCGACCCCAGTTCGAAACCGGTCGGAATCGAGGTGCGCGGGCAGATTTCCAGGTGCCAGTGGTAGCTGGCGGCGTGCGCGCCGCGCTCCTTGTCGTGCGGAACCGAGTGCAGGAAGAAATTGTACTGCGCGCCGCCGATCACCGCGTCGAGCCGCGCCATGGTGCGCTTGAGCACCCGCGCGAGGTCGTCGAAGTCGGTCGTGGCGGCGTCGAGAAAATCGGCCTGGTGCGCAAGCGGCAGGATGTGGACTTCCCATTCGTAGCGGCTGGCAAAGGGCTTGATCGCGATGAAACGCTCGCCGCGCTCGATCACGTACTGGCCGACGTTGATCTTGCGCCGCACGGCGCCCGAGCTGCGATCGTAGATGGTCGCCTCGAAGGTGAGTGCCTCGTCGATCAGCGCGCAGAAGATGCAGTGGTGGTGCTTGGCGTAGTGGGCGGCGCTGTTGCGCACTTCGGCCTCGACGTTCTCCGGCACCACCGGCATGGCGATGACCTGGCTGTGGGTGTGCGGAATCGAGGCGCCGGCGGCCGGGCCGAAGTTCTTGAACACCAGCACGTAGCGCAGGCGGTCGTCGGACTCGAACAGCTGGCGCATGCGTTTCTGGTACACGCCAAACAGCGCGGCGAGGTGCGGCTCGGCCATTTCGTGGATGGCGATGCCGTGTTCGTAATGGTCGATGATGACCTCGTGGCGGCCGTAGCCGTCGATGGTCTGCTGCAGGCCGAAGCTGAAGTTCGACTGCGCGCGGTCGTCGCCCAGTACCGGATAGAGATTCTCGACCATGCGGATCCGCCAGTCGCCCGCTTCCGGCCAGACCATGATCGCGGGCGGCGTCTTGTGCTCGTTGCCGCGGCAGAACGGGCAGGTTTCGACGTGCTTGCGGGTGTCGCGCGGGGCGAGTTCCTCGGCTTTCTTGGGCCGCATCGAGCGCGCGGTGGCGACCAGCACGGATTCGGTCGGCACGATGGGATTGAGGCGGATTTCGCGGACTTCACCCGCGTCGGCTGGGGTATCTGACATGGCTGTTTCCTCCGCCGGCAAGCATAAAGCAGCCGTCCGGCTGCGGCGGTTCAATCTGCTTATGCCCCCCCTCGGGCTTTTTATTCCCTGTCGCGAATGGGGTTCACATTGACGCCCCTGGCCACGCCGCCGACAATGAGGGCCTTGCAGCATCCCCCGGAGCCTTCCCATGGACAACGAAGACAAAGCCCTCGCCGACGAACAGCGCCTGATGCGCATGATGCGCAAGACGCTCACCTCCATCGTGCGCGATACCGCACCGCGCGACGGCAACCCCAGCCCGCTCACCGAAGCGACCATCATGAACATCAAGGACTGCCTGATGGTGATTTCCAGCCGCGAGACCGAGCTCGCGCGGCTGACCGGCCGCACGCTGGACGAGCGGCCCCGCTTCGCCGACGAAACGCCGACGACGCACGCGGTCAAGATCAGCAGCATTCCCAAGAAAACGCACTGATGCCGCAAGCCACCAGCCTGTTCACCGATGTCGAATCGAAGGTCGTCGGCACCTCGGCGGTGGTGATCTATTCGCCGTCGGGCAAGTCACGCAAGCGTTTCCCGGAAGGCGTGGTCGAAATTTTTGCCAGCGAGGACGAAGCACGCGCCCACGCCGACCCGGACAAGCACCGCCACGCCGCCATCGCCAGCGGGCCGTCGCGCTCGTCCGAAGGCTTCAAGCTCTTTTATCTGGTGCGCTGGCTGGACTGAGCGTGGTTGTCGCCGATTCATCGGCTTGCAACCACGGCCTGCCCCTTGCGGGGGGGGGAAGCGCAGCTCACTTCGCGCCGTACACCTTGCGGCGGATGCGTTTTTCGCGCCGGCGCCGGGTTTCGTCGCCGGCCGTCAACGGCGCGCGCTTCTTGCCTTCGAACGGATTCTTGCCTTCGTCTTCCTTGATCTGGATACGGAGCGGCGTGCCCTGCAGCTTGAACGCCTTGCGGAAGCTCGTTTCGAGGTAACGCTTGTAGTCGTCGCGCAGGCCTTCGAGCGCGTTGCCGTGCAGCACGATCACCGGCGGGTTCTTGCCGCCCTGGTGGGCGTAGCGCGGCTTCGGGCGGAACAGGCCGTTCTTGGGCGGGGCATGCTGCTCGACCGCCATTTGCAGCACGCGCGTGAGCTTGGGCGTCGGCATCTTGATGAAGGCCGCGGCGTGCGCCGCTTCCACGTCCTTCAGCAAGGCATCCAGCCCCTTGCCCTTCAGCGCCGAAATGTAATTGAAGCGGGCAAAATCGAGGAAGGCGAGCTTGCGGCCGATGTCGCGCTTGATGTCGTCGCGCTGCTCGGCGGTGAGGCCGTCCCACTTGTTCACGGCGACCACCAGCGCGCGCCCGGTTTCGAGCACGAAGCCGGCCAAATGCGCGTCCTGCTCGGAGATGTTCTCGCGCGCGTCGAGCACCAGCACCACCACGTTGGCGTCCTCGATCGCCTGCAGCGTCTTGATGACGGAGAACTTCTCGACCGTCTCGAACACCTTGCCGCGGCGGCGCACGCCGGCGGTGTCGATGAGGATGTAGGGCTTGCCGTCGCGCTCGAATTCGACGTAGATCGAATCGCGCGTGGTGCCCGGCTGGTCGAAGGCAATCACCCGTTCTTCGCCGACCAGCGCGTTGACGAGCGTGGACTTGCCGACGTTGGGCCGGCCGACCAGCGCGATCTTGGGCACGCCAAAGTCGCCGGATTCTTCTTCCGTTTCCGGGAAAGGCGCCAGCGCTTCGGCCACCAGATCGGCGACGCCGTCGCCGTGCGCGCCGGAAATCGCCAGCGGCTCGCCGAGCGCGAGCTCAAAGAATTCGGCGGTCACCACCGCGCGGTTCATGCCTTCGGACTTGTTGACGGCCAGAAACACCGGGCAGGACGCCCGGCGCAGGCGGTCGGCAATGACCTTGTCCTGCGGCGTCACGCCGCTGCGGCCGTCGACCAGGAAAATGACGGCGTCGGCTTCGTCGATGGCCTGCAGCGTCTGCTTGGCCATCTCGGCAAGGATGCCGTCCTTGGCCACCGGCTCGAGGCCGCCGGTGTCGACCACCAGATACGGCTTGCCGCCGACGCGTCCGCGGCCGTAGTGACGGTCGCGCGTCATCCCCGGCAGGTCGTGCACGAGCGCGTCGCGCGTGCCGGTGAGGCGGTTGAAGAGCGTGGACTTGCCGACGTTGGGGCGGCCGACCAGCACCAGGGTGGGAAGCATGGCTATCCTTGCTTGCGGCACGAGGCCGCGCTGGGTTATCTGATGCGGAAGGCGACGACGCTGCCTTTTGCGGTCTGCACCGCAAAGCCGGGGCCGATGTCGACCGGCGCCACGTGCACGGCGCTATCCACTTTGGCGCGCGCGACGAAACGGCCGTCGTCGGCCGACAGCACGTGCACGTAGCCTTCGCCGTCGGCCACCACCACCCAGGCGCCCAGCGCGAGCGGCGCGGTGACCTGGCGGCGGGCCAGCTTGTCCTGCCGCCACCCGGCGCGTCCGCTCGCCTTGTCGTAGGCAGTGACGGCGTCCTTGTCGTCGGTCACGTACACATTCTGCCCGTCCATCGCCAGGCCGCTGTTGCTCGAGGTGTCGCGCGCCCACAGCAGCGCACCGGTGGCGCGGTCGAAGCACGCGACGCGCCCCTGGTAGGCGACCGCGCATACCTGCCGCTCGTCCGCCACGGGGTTGCCCATGACGTCGGCGACGCGTTCGAGTTCGGTGGCGCCGCGCGGCAGCGCGACCGTGGCTTCCCACAGCTGCGCGCCGTTGGCGGGGTTGAGCGCGACCAGCTTGCCGCCTGGGAAGCCGGCATAGAGCGTGTCGCCGGCGAGCGCGAGACCGCCCGATCCGCGCAGGCTCAGGGGCGGCAGATTGCGGCTGTACAGCCACTTGCGGCTGCCGTCGGCAATCGAGAGCCCCTGCACGCGGCCGTCGCCGGTACGCACGATCAGCATGTCGCCCGCCATGAGCAGGGTGCCGGTCACCTCGGAGGAAAGCGAAACTTTCCAGCGCAACTGGCCGCTGCCCAGGTCGATCGCCAGCACCTCGCCCTTGGCGCCGCCGGCAAACGCCAGGCCGGGGCCGGCGCCCGCGCCGGCGGACAGTTTCACGCCGGTGTCGTAGCGCCACGCAACAGTGCCGTTACTAACCGCGATGCGCACCACGCGGCTGCCGCCGGCGGCGAGCACGTCGCCGCCCTCGGTCTGGGGGCGGAACAGATAGCCTGCGCTTTCGCCCGTCTCGGCCTTCCAGGCTTCGGCCAGGTCCGCCGCCGGCTTGAATTCGACCAGTTCGGCAGGCTTGGCCTTGGCCGGGCCGGCGCCGAACCAGCCGCCGACGGTGCTCGTCATCGAGCCGACCGTGCTGCAACCCGCCATCGCCAGCGCGAGGCCGGCCACCAGCATGCGTGCTTTCACTTGGCGTCTCCTCCGCCCAGGGCGTCGAGTTTCAGTTCGACGATGCTGCGGTAGGGGTTGTCTTCCGCCATCTTGGCGAACGCGGCCTGATACGCCGCGCGCGCCTCGGCGGCCTTGCCCTGCGCCAGCAGAACGTCGCCCTTGAGGTCGTCGAATCGCGGCGCGAACGCGTCGCTGTGGCTCGCCGCCAGCGTCTTCAGCGCAGCGTCGTAGAGCTTCTGGTCGAACTGGACGCCTGCCAGCCGCAGGTGCGCCAGATCCTTCACTGCCGGCTCCTTGCTGTTGGCGGCGGCCCATTCCAGCTGCGCCTGCGCGCTTTTCAGGTCGCGCGCCCCCACGTTGAGCTTGGCCAGCAGCAGGGAAGCGCGCGGCGCGAAGGCGGTGCCGGCGTAACGGTCGATCAGCAGGGCGCCCGCCTCGCGCGCGCCCTTGGCGTCGTTGACCGTCAGCGACTGCACCAGTTTTTCGTAGACGGTGGCCGCCTCCAGGCTTTGCGTCGCGGTGTGGTTCTGCCAGTAGCGCCAGCCGGCGGCGGCCGCGATCACGGCAGCGGCACCGATCATCACCAGATTGCCCCAGCGTTTCCACCAGGCCTTGAGTTCGTCCAGCCGTTCCTGTTCGTCGAGATCGTAGGTTGCCATGGTGCTTATGCCTTTTTCAGAGTTTCGATCGCGCGCGCAATATCGACGCGCACCTGTTGCCCTTCGACGCGCAGGGATTTCAGCGTCACCTCGTCCGCCGCCGCCTCGTCGTCGCCGATGATGACGGCAAAGCGCGCGCGGCTGGTGTCGGCTTTTTTCATCTGCGACTTGAAACTGCCGCCGCCCGCGTGCATGACCGTGGACAGGCCCGCGGCACGCAACGCGGCGGCCACGCGCCAGGCGTGCGCGTTCGCCGCCTCGCCGGCGTGGACGAGGTAGGCGTCGGGCACGGCGGCGTCAAGCACGTTG
>JAIWOS010000101.1 GCA_020217265.1 Thiobacillus sp.
CGCGGTGTTTCTCCCCGCCAGCCCGCATCCGGCCGTGGCCCTGTTCATTTCTTGGGCATCCCCCTTGGAAATCCGCTTGATTTCCCGGGGGATTTTTTCAGCCCGCTGAAATCAGTCGACGACGCGTCGATTCCGGGTTGACATGTTCGCCCGCCCACCTAGAATTTGTATCCGGTTGCCGTGCACACCACAATATGTTGTGAATATAACTGTGTACGGGAACTGGGAAAGCTGTGCATAACCCGGGAAAAATCCCGCCACAGCCTCCGGCCAGACGTCCCCAAAACCGCCAAAGGAGCCCCGCAGATGCTGTCAGTCGCCACCGAATCCGCCCAAGCCGCCGCCCCCATTCCGCCCCTTGAAGCCGCCGAGCCGGCGGTGATCGACACACGCTTTGCCGACTACAAGATCATCCGCCGCAACGGCGCGGTGGTCGGCTTCGCGCCGAACAAGATCGCGATCGCCGTGACCAAGGCCTTCATCGCGGTGCAGGGCGGGCAGGCGGCGGCGTCGGCGCGCATCCGCGAACTGGTCGAGGCGATCACCGGCCAGGTCGTCGGCGCGCTGCTGCGTCGCCAGCCCAACGGCGGTACCTTCCACATCGAGGACGTGCAGGACCAGGTCGAACTCGCGCTGATGCGTTCGGGCGAACACGAAGTCGCGCGTGCCTATGTGCTCTATCGCGAAAAGCGCGCGCAGGAACGCGCCGCGCAAAAAGCCGCCGGCGTGCCCGAGGTGCAGCTGCACGTGCTGGAAGACGGCGTGAAAAAGCCGCTCGACACCGCCCGCCTGGCCGGCCTGCTGGCCGACGCCTGCACGGGCCTGGGTGAGAACGTCAAGGCCGAGCCCATCATGCAGACCGTGCTGCGCGACCTCTACGACGGCGTGCCGATGGCCGAGGTCGAAAAGGCGCTGGTGCTCGCCGCGCGCGCCATGATCGAGCAGGATCCGGCGTATTCCTACGTCACCGCGCGCCTGCTGTTGAATTCCATCCGCCACGAAGTGCTGGGCGAGGCCGTGACGCAGGCCGACATGGCGACGCGCTACGCCGAATACTTCCCGCAATTCATCAAGAAGGGCATCGACGCCGAGCTGCTCGACGAGCGCCTCGGCCAGTTCGACCTCGCGCGTCTGGCCGCCGTGCTCGACGCCGGCCGCGATTACCAGTTCGGCTACCTGGGCCTGCAAACCCTGTACGACCGCTACTTCCTGCACATCGAGGAATCGCGCATCGAGCTGCCGCAGGCCTTCTTCATGCGCGTGGCGATGGGGCTCGCGATCAACGAGATCGATCGCGAGGCGCGCGCCATCGAGTTCTACCAGGTGCTGTCGTCGTTCGATTTCATGAGCTCGACACCCACGCTCTTCAACGCCGGCACGCGGCACAGCCAGCTGTCTTCCTGCTATCTCACCACCGTCACCGACGACCTCGACGGCATCTACCAGGCGATCAAGGAAAACGCCATGCTGCAGAAGTACGCCGGCGGCCTGGGCAACGATTGGACGCCGGTGCGCGCGATGGGCGCCCGCATCAAGGGCACCAACGGCAAGTCGCAGGGTGTCGTGCCTTTCCTCAAGGTGGTCAACGACACCGCCGTCGCGGTGAACCAGGGCGGCAAGCGCAAGGGCGCGGTGTGCGCGTATCTGGAAACCTGGCACCTCGACATCGAGGAATTCCTCGACCTCAGGAAGAACACCGGCGACGACCGCCGCCGCACGCACGACATGAACACCGCGAACTGGATTCCGGATCTCTTCATGCAGCGCGTGATGGAAGGCGGCGACTGGACGCTCTTCTCGCCCAATGACGTGCCCGACCTGCATGACCTCTACGGCCGCAAGTTCGCCGAGGCCTACACCGAATACGAGCGCCGTGCAGACCGCGGCGAGATCAAGCTCTACAAGCGCATTCCCGCCGTGCAGCTGTGGCGCAAGATGCTCTCGATGCTGTTCGAAACCGGCCACCCCTGGATCACCTTCAAGGACCCGTGCAACATCAGGAGCCCGCAGCAGCACGTCGGCGTCGTGCACAGCTCCAACCTGTGTACCGAGATCACGCTCAACACCAACGATCATGAAGTCGCCGTGTGCAACCTCGGCTCGGTCAATCTCGTCAATCATTTGAAAGACGGCGTGCTCGACCTCGACAAGCTCAAGACCACCATCCACACGGCCATGCGCATGCTCGACAACGTGGTCGACGTGAACTACTACGCCGTCGGCAAGGCGCGCAATTCCAACCTCAAGCATCGCCCCGTGGGCCTTGGCATCATGGGCTTCCAGGATGCGCTGCAGGAACTGCGCGTGCCGTACGCCTCCGCCGAGGCGGTCGAATTCGCCGACCGCTCGATGGAAGCCGTCGCCTACTACGCCTTCTGGGCCTCGACCGAACTCGCCGCCGAGCGTGGCCGCTATTCCAGCTACGAAGGCAGCCTGTGGAGCCGCGGCATCCTGCCGCAGGATTCGCTGAAGCTCCTGGCCGAGGAGCGCGGCGGCTATCTGGAGGTGGACACCTCCAGCACGCTCGACTGGGACGCGCTGCGCGAGCGCATCGCGCAGTACGGCATGCGCAACTCCAACTGCCTCGCGATCGCGCCCACCGCCACCATTGCCAACATCGTCGGCGTGTCGGCCTCGATCGAGCCCACGTTCCAGAACCTGTACGTGAAATCCAACCTCTCGGGCGAATTCACCGTCGCCAACAAGTACCTCGTCGCCGACCTGAAAAAGCAGGGCCTGTGGGACGAAGTCATGGTCGCCGACATCAAGTACTTCGACGGCTCGCTCGCCAGGATCGACCGCATCCCGCAAGACCTGCGCACCCTCTACGCCACCGCCTTCGAAATGGACCCGGCCTGGCTGGTGGAATGCGCGTCGCGCCGCCAGAAATGGATCGACCAGGCGCAGAGCCTCAACATCTACATGGCCGGCGCCAGTGGCAAGAAGCTCGACGACATCTACAAGCTCGCGTGGGTGCGGGGGCTCAAGACCACCTACTACCTGCGCACGCTGGGCGCAACCTCGGCCGAGAAATCCACCGGCAAGGGCGGGGAGCTGAATGCCGTCTCCGCGCATGGCGGCAGTGGTTTGAGTGCGGCCGCGCCGAGTGCGATTGAAGCGGCCGCGGCCAACCTGCCGGAACCCGAGATTGCCGGCAAGGTGTGCACCATGCGGCCGGGGGATCCGGGGTTTGAGGAGTGCGAGGCGTGTCAGTAAAGGAGACTAGCGATGAGTGTTGAAGCTCTGTGGTCTGTTGAGTTTATGTCGAACGTCGGTGGCGTTGGCGCTGGTGTTGCCATTTTTGAAAATGGAAACATTTATGGAGGCGATGGGACTTATTACTACACGGGAAAATACAGGATTGTTAACTCCCAAGTTGACGCGACTGTAAAGGTGGCTCACTACGCTGGGCAGCCGCTTTCGATATTTGGCCAAGACACGCGGCCATTCGATCTTAGGATCGGAGGGCCGGTTTCGGATTCCGTGATGAATTTAGCTGGTGTTCGAATAGATGATGAATCCAAACGGATGGGGTTACGTCTCACCAAGAGAACCGAGCTTCCTTAGGAACGTTGGCCGGGGGGTGCCCGGCGGCAAGTCACTTTCTTTTGCGTCGCCGCTGTTTTGACGGCCGTTGCGCCAAGGCGCAACGGCGAAAAGTAACCAAAGAAAAGGCGACCCTGCTGCGCCACCCCTGACGGGGCGGGCCTCGCCCGAACCAGACCGCCGGGGCGGCTGCGCAACTCGCCCTTCGGGCTCGGACAGTGCTCGCCGCTGATTGATTGAGTTTGCCCTGCCGAGGCAGGGCAAAGGCCCCCGGCGATCTGGCCCGAGCGAGGTGACGCAGAAGGGAAACTGGCGAAGCCAGCCGCGCGACTGAATGAATGGCTTTCGGTGGCAAACCCACCGTGGTTTTGAAAGATCAAAAGGAGACATGAACCATGCTGAACTTTGAAGAAGACCTCACCCCCACGCCGCGCCTGGCCCCCCGTGCGCCTGAGCCACTGCGTGCGCCGGTGATGCCGGCTGTGGCGCCTGTCGAACCCGCGCCGCAGGCCACCCGCGTGCGCGCTGCCGACAAGCGCGTGATCAACGGCGCCACCGACGTCAACCAGCTCGTCCCCTTCAAGTACAAGTGGGCGTGGGAGAAGTACCTGGCCGGCTGCGCCAACCACTGGATGCCGCAGGAAGTGAACATGAGCCGCGACATCGCGCAGTGGAAAGACCCCGCCGCGCTCACCGAAGACGAGCGCCGCATCGTCAAGCGCAACCTGGGCTTTTTCGTGACGGCGGATTCGCTCGCGGCGAACAACATCGTGCTCGGCACCTACCGCCACATCACCGCGCCCGAGTGCCGCCAGTACCTCTTGCGCCAGGCGTTCGAAGAGGCCATCCACACCCACGCCTACCAGTACATCGTCGAAAGCCTGGGCCTGGACGAAGGCGAAATTTTCAACGCGTATCACGAAGTCGCCAGCATCCGCGACAAGGACGACTTCCTCATCCCCTTCATCGACACCCTCACCAACCCCGACTTCAAGACCGGCTCCCCGGAGAACGACCAGAAGCTCCTGAAGTCGCTGATCGTCTTCGCCTGCATCATGGAAGGCATCTTTTTCTACGTCGGCTTCGTGCAGATCCTCGCGCTCGGCCGCCAGAACAAGATGACCGGCGCCGCCGAGCAGTATCAGTACATCCTGCGTGACGAGTCCATGCACTGCAACTTCGGCATCGACCTCATCAACACCATCAAGCTCGAAAACCCGCACCTGTGGACCAGCGAGTTCAAGGCCGAAATCCGTACCCTCATCCAGAGAGGCGTCGAGCTCGAATACAAATACGCCGAAGACACCATGCCGCGCGGCGTGCTGGGCCTCAACGCCAGCCAGTTCAAGGAATACCTGCGCTTCATCGCCAACCGCCGCTGCCAGCAGATCGGGCTGGACGAGATGTTCCCCGGCGTCACCAACCCCTTCCCCTGGATGGCCGAGATGATCGACCTGAAGAAGGAGAAGAACTTCTTCGAGACGCGCGTCACGGAGTATCAGACGGGCGGGGCGTTGAGCTGGGATTGAGAGGTCGATAGACGCGTTCGGCGGATTGCACTGCGCAAACCCGATGGGAGGATTGCGGCATGGCTAGATGCACAGCACCAGTAAATGGACATCGTACAGCGAGCGGGGCAGCGGCCTGCCCCGCATGTAGCAGCCGCTCTCGCGGCTACGGGTCATATTCGTCCTACTCCTCACCCTACTCCTCGTCGGGGAGCAGCGGAAGCAGCTGGGGCGGCCGGAGCAGCGCCGGCGGGTCCGGCAGCAGCGTAAGGCCGCGCTGGTCGCGAGCAGGTTCGTCCGTGGCGTACACGTTTGCCGAGGTGCGGACGCTCACGCCGGTTCGCGAAAACGTCGAGAAGCGAGCGTCCGTGCCTGATCTTCGGGACGTTTTTCTTTGCCACGCGTGGGACGACCGGAAAGGGGTCGCCAAGGAGCTGCACGATCTGCTCGAGTCGCGCGGTGTCTCGGTTTGGTTCAGCGAGAAGGACGTCCTCCTCGGTGCGACGTTGCTCCGCGAAATCGATAAGGGATTGGCGAAGTCGCGAGTCGGGATCGTGCTGGTGACCCCTGCGCTGCTGCGCCGGCTCGCAGGAGAGGGCATCGCTGACAAAGAGCTTTCGGCACTCCTGGCGCGTGACCTGCTCGTTCCAATCGTGCACGACACGACCTATGAAGCTCTCCGCGAAGTCAGCCCTCTGCTCGGCTCGCGAAGCGGCCTGAACACTGCAGAAGATACGATGGCGAATGTCGCGGCCAAGCTCGCCGAGCTGGTTGCCCTCTAGCTCAAACTAGTGGTGGTCAGCTTCGGATTGTTTATCAGGGTAATGGGTTGCCGAAAATAAAGACGGGTTAGCGAGCGGAAATTCGAAACTGACCCTGCTTAAATTTGGCCTTGCGATCGGGCGATCGCTCAATGTAGAGGGCATCATCATGGAGATGTACAGAAACCTCGGCGGCATTTCTGGAGTTGCTGCTTACGGATTTGAACGAGATTCCATTACGATTCAGTTCAATGATGGCGCTATCTACTTATACAACTATGTGAGTGCCGGCCGTAGCAACATTGAAACCATGAAAACGCTGGCTGCGGCAGGGCAGGGACTAAACAGTTTCATCATGAAACACGTCCGGAAGAGCTATGCGGCAAAGCTACGGTAGCAACTTCCCATCATCAGTCTCGCTTTGCGGGTCCAACTTTAGCAATACTGAAAATTTACATGCAAGAACAACAAGAACCAGATTTCGAGAACGGCAACCCGGAAGAGCAAAACGGGGAAGCGGCAGAGGATGTGGCACTGCGGCCTGGTCCGAATGCCGACGATCCGATTGACGTTGAGCGGTACATCAGCGCTGAAGTCCGGGCGCTGTATGACGTCTACAGTTACCGGCACGCTGCTGCGATTCTCGCAAACTCATTCCCGGATGAGCTGGCCCAGATTGAGCGGGCGCTTCTGGATTTTCGTATTACTGTGCGGGATATAGGTATCCCGGGTGGTAATGAATCCGATATGCCCAAGAAATTCTCGCGCACCCTGCGCCCTGAGGGCTGGGTGGAAACGCGGATTCAGGGAGACCTGCTGGTGCGGATGCAGGAGTACGACGAACTGTTTTCTGACGACGGCCGGGCCCGTAAGGTCAAGCTTCCGGAAGGCGAGCCGCGTTTGATTGAAAACTTCATTGACGGCCACAAAATCGATTATGTGAAAGGCCGTGTGGCTTTCGATCTGGAGTGGAATTCGAAAGATCAAACCTTTGATCGTGATCTGTACGCACTGCGGGCTTTTCACGAATGTGGCCTGATCAGTGCCGGAGTAATGGTGACGCGCAGCGCTAGTTTGAATCCGGTGTTTGATGCAGTGCCGCAACTCACGAAAACAGGTGAACCTGAACTGCACAAAACTGGCCCAAGGGCTGGTCAACCAAAAAGCGTGAAAGCAAAGTATGGCGCTAGCACCACATGGATGGGAAAGCTGTTATATCGGCTCAACGCTGGAAGACACGGCGGTTGCCCGGTGCTAGTGTTCGGTATAACACCTAAGCTGATTACTGACTGGGGCCAGCAATGACCAAGAAAAAAACGGAACCAGAGCAGGGCGACGCGTCGCTTGATCTGCTGGCGCGGCATGGGGGAAAGCAGTTCAAGACTATCCTCGCCGACCCGCCTTGGCAGTTCCAGAACCGTACCGGGAAAATGGCGCCTGAACACAAGCGACTTTCGCGTTACGGCACGATGAACTTAGCTGACATCATGGTCCTGCCGGTTGGGCAGCTTGCGGACGATACGTCGCATCTCTATTTGTGGGTTCCGAACGCACTGCTGCCGGAAGGGCTACGTGTGATGGAAGCCTGGGGCTTTCAATACAAAAGTAATCTCGTCTGGCACAAGATCCGTAAAGACGGCGGGCCGGACGGGCGTGGTGTTGGTTTCTATTTTCGTAACGTCACCGAGTTGGTGTTGTTTGGCGTGCGTGGAAAGAACGCTCGTACCCTTGCGCCAGGGCGGCGTCAGGTCAATTTCTTGGCAACACAGAAGCGGGAGCATTCGCGTAAGCCTGACGAGTTTTACGATATTGTCGAATCATGCAGCCCAGGTCCTTACCTTGAGTTATTCGCACGTGGCAGCCGCGCGGGCTGGTCGACATGGGGAAATCAGGCAGATGAATATTCCCCGACATGGGCGACATATGCCAATCATTCTCAACGCAAGACGGGAGTTGGCGATCAAGACACACAGCTACGCCTTGTAGAGCAAAATGAAGCACTCTACGAATAAGTGAGTAAGTGAGGACCAAATGGTCAGCCCAGGCTGACCATTTCTTTTTTCTTTACTCAATAAAATGGGTCAGACACGATGCCCCGCGATGGTTAAGCATGGTGAAATGACATGCATGCACGCGCACACGGGGTCAGGTCTTGCATTAACACAAGGCCGGCGGCAGTCAGACCGCACAGCCGCCGCCCGCAGTCCCCGTTCTACCATCCGGCCCGCCATGTGACTCCCTAAACTCCGGCAACGTCTACGCGACCTGGGCCTGCCACAAGGGACGCGTGTTGCGGTCGTGGGTACTGGGGCGCTCGCTCTACACCAGGCGACGGCGTGCCGAGCTTTCTGCCGCTGGCGATGCGCAATGAGTTGCCTGCTCTCTTCGATGATCTGAACGCGCTGGCGCGGGTGCAATCCGAACTATCAAAGGGGCCAGGCTCGAATAATCCAGCTGTCTCGAAATGGAAAAACAGAACGCTTCCCGCTCGCTGATCTCGCCGGCTCAAGAACAATCGGGAAAGAACCACGATTTTCGCGTTATTCCACAACCCCCTCACCTATAGAAGTTCAGACCTGATCTGACCGTTGTCCCGTTTTGAAGGTGTCTGAGTGTCATCGCTTAAAATGAAACCCGACATTCACCGTGCGCGGAATGTCTTGCAGCGCCTAACCCCCAGAAATTCGGACACTCATTTTTTATTTTAAAGATGAAACGTCAAACTCAAGCTGACCGCAAACCATTCCGGGACTGAATAAGCAACTGAGCCATGCTATTCAATTCTTACGAGTTCCTCTTTTTATATTTCCCGGTAACGTTTGCGGTTTTTTTTGCCCTCGCTCGTTACAGGCGTTCGCTTGCGGCGCTGTGGCTATTCGGCGCATCACTGTTTTTCTATGGCTGGTGGAACCCCGCTTATGTCAGTTTGCTGATCGGCTCCATCCTGTTCAATTTTGGAATGGGAACAGCCATATCACGGGAGCATGAACGTGGGGCTTTTCGCAGGGCTAAGGGTTTGCTCATTGCAGCAATCAGCGGCGATCTTGCCCTCCTTGCATATTACAAGTACGCAAATTTCTTTCTTGATAATGTCAACCTGCTGGCTGGCGCACAATGGCATCTCGAAGCCATCATCCTGCCCTTGGGTATTTCCTTTTTCACCTTCACCCAGATCGCGTTTTTAGTTGATTCATACCGAGGCGAGGTCAAAGAGCGAAATTTTATTCATTACGGTCTTTTCGTTACCTATT
Organism: Thiobacillus sp.; assembly: GCA_020217265.1. GTDB lineage: Bacteria > Pseudomonadota > Gammaproteobacteria > Burkholderiales > Thiobacillaceae > Thiobacillus. The sequence continues at coordinate 9,067 of JAIWOS010000101.1, forward strand.
TTCCTCATCTCATCGCAGGACCTGTGCTGCATCACAAAGAGATGATGCCGCAATTTGCCGAGGCGAAAACCTATCGTCTCCACTGGGAAAATATCTCGGTCGGCCTGACAATCTTCATCATCGGCCTGTTCAAGAAGCTGGTGCTTGCCGACGGTGTGGCGCCATTCGCTACGCCCGTTTTCAATGCGGCAGCCAATGGCGTGACCCTAACCCTGATCGACGCCTGGGTTGGCGCGCTGGCGTTTACCCTGCAGTTGTATTTCGATTTTTCAGCCTACTCGGACATGGCCATCGGGCTATCGCGCATGTTCGGAGTCAAGCTCCCGCTCAATTTCAATTCACCCTACAAGGCCGTGAACATTGTTGATTTCTGGAGACGATGGCACATGACCCTGTCCCGCTTTCTGCGCGACTATTTGTACTTCGCGTTGGGCGGCAACCGAAAGGGGGCGATTCGACGCTACGTCAACCTGATGGTCACCATGCTGCTCGGCGGGCTATGGCATGGCGCGGGATGGACATTCATAATCTGGGGCGGCCTGCACGGGCTTTATCTCAGCATCAACCATGCATGGACCAAGTTTCGCTCCACCTTTCTGAATTTATTACCTGTTAGCAGAGTGGAGAAGCGCGCTGCCTGGCTGCTGACGTTTCTTGCGGTAGTTGTCGGCTGGGTATTCTTCCGTGCACAGGATACCCAGTCTGCGGTATCGATCCTGCACGCTATGACAGGCGGCAATGGCCTGCTCGTCCCCAACAACTGGCCGGCCGCCTGGTACCTCTATGCCGTCATCAACAAACTGGGGCTGCCTGTGCAACTCGGCGTACCTGTCAGCCAGTTTGACCCTGCCGGGATCAGCCTTTATTGGATTATCGTCTTGCTCGGTATTGCGTGGTTCATGCCCAATACACAGCAGCTCATGGCGCGTTTCGATCCCGCACTCGAGTCCGTCAGTACCCCCAACACTCCCCCAATCTGGCAGCCAGGTGCTGCCTGGGCTGTCGTGATGGGGTTCGTGGCCGTGGTGGCCATATTGCACCTCACCCGGGTCAGTGAATTTTTGTATTTTCAGTTTTGATGAGGCCCACACCCACAGCCCGACTCCACAAAGCCTATGTCATCTGGCTGGGCCTCGTCTGGGCAGGGCTTTGCCTGGGGGTATTGGCCATCAACAGTGTGGTGGACCCGCTCTGGTACTTTCAGGGCAACTTGATCACCCAGCATAACGGCGGCTTCAATGAGCGGGAGTCCAAGCTAAACCTGTTTCTACAGGATCCCGATCAATACGATTGCCTCATTTTTGGAAGTTCGAGAGCTACTGGATTACCGGCGTCGGCGCTCAAGCCACTCAAGTGCTTCAACTTGTCCTTCGCAAGCGGCCAGCCCAAGGAGTTTATTGCTTACGCGAAGTATCTCCGGGCACGGGGCTTTCGCCCCGAATACATCGTGATTGGCGTGGATGGCTTTATCTTTCAAACAGAGGGACGCGATCCGGTAACCATCCCCAGTCATGTCATGGAAAACCGCGATCCACCCAGCCCGCTGAAAGCCTATCTATCTATTGGCAGCCTGAACATGACCTGGAACGAATTGGTAAAGATGGAGCAGAGCAACAATCGTGAGTATTACGACTCGCGGTTTGAAAAGGTTCCAGGCAAAAACATGCCCGTTTTCAACCCAATGAAAACACTTGAAGTTGTCGGGCTTCGCCGTGCCGACGCCGAGGCGCGTCGAAAAAGCCCATTCTCTTCCCATAGCGCCCGGCTTTACCAGGAATTGGCACGCGTTTTTCCCGGTTCAAAAACGCTGGCCTATGTCCCGCCTGTCAGTGCCTGGCATGTGGCGGAAATGCAGCAGAATGGCGTGCTGGACGGATACCTCGATGCGCTGTACACGACAGCGAATCTGTTCCCGGTTTTCCTGGATTTTTCCATCCCGTCACCCATCACATGGAACCCGACCAATACTTATGACGGATCGCACTTTTACCCTTGGGTGAACCGCTCAATCGCAAAAGCATTGATCGCCCGCGAGCCCATGGGGTGGGGAATCACGCCCGCGACAATGAGCCTGGATGCGTATCGTGCGCGTTACCTGGCAGCCCTGGAGCAATTCAGACAGAGCACGGCGACAGGCCAGTCAAACCGTAACAGTGACTCGCACTGAAAACCCCGTAACAACGAGGCCAGTCTGAGAATCATCTAGCCGGCCGCCCGCCGCTGTGAGGCAGAGGAGTAAGTCAATCGGGGGCCACGGTTCCCTCGCTCTATTCGACAACCCCCTCATCCCCGTGACACGCACACCCCGGCTCGTTGCTGACGGTGTTGTCGCAGCACACGATCTTGCCGGCGCGGCAGCCGCATACGCCCTTGTGGGCCTTGCAGCAGGCGAGCTGGGCGACCTGTAGATTGATCTTGTCTGAAGTGGCACAGGCGGCGGGGGGCGGTGCGGGACGCAGGTCGATCAGGGCCGGCGTGTCGGCGGCGAAGACGGGGGCGGCGAACAGCAAAGCGGCGAAGGCGAGGGGCAGGTGCAGGCGCATGACGGACTCCCGGACGAACGGACGCTATCACTATAGCGCGGGCGTAGGCCAGCAGGGCCACCGGGTGGAATATCCGGGTTCGACGCGCTGCCGCGCGCGCCCGGTAAACACTTCTTACGGCGTGGCAGCGCGCGGTAGCGCGCCCAGCAGCAGGCTGGCCAGCACGAGGATGGCGGCGAGCGTGCCAAAGGCGCTGGCGTAGCCGAGGTGGGTGACGATGAAGCCGGTGAGCACGGGGCCGATGGACTGGCCGACGTCCATGACGGTGCGCAGGACGCCCATCGACGAGCCGAAGCGGCCGTTTTTGGTGAGGTCGGCGACGAGCGCGGTGGTGGACGAGGTGACGGTGGCGAAGCCGATGCCGAACAGCAGGCTCAGGAGGGCGAGGCTGACGAAGCTCTGGGCGAAGATCAGCAGGGCCACGCTCGCCGCGCCGACGAAGAGCCCGGGCACAATGACGGCGGTGCGGCCGACGCGGTCGGAAATGCGGCCCATGACGGGCTTGGCGAAGACGATGCTGACGAGCTGCACGCCGAGGATGACGCCGATCTGCCATGCGGGAATCCCGAGCGACGAGGCGTACAGCGCGAGAAAGGCCTCGACGGCGCCGAACACCAGGTATTGCGCGGCCTCGACCAGGCTTACCCGCAGGATGCCGCGGTCCTTCAGCACGGCAACGAGGCTGGGCCAGAATCGCGGCAGCTCGCGCCGCGGGGCGCGCGTGTCGTGGCCGTCATGCAGTAGCAGGCCGGCGGCGAAGGCGATTACGCCGCTGACCGCGCAGGCGAGGTAGACCGCGTGGAAACTCGCCAGCGAGATGAGGGCGCCACCGAGAAAGGGCGCGACCGAGCGGCCGACGATGGTGATCGACGAATAGGTGGAGATGCGCGCCGCGCGGTCGGCGACGTAGCGTTCCGCAATCGCGGCGATGGCGACGGTGCCGAAAATGGCGGTGGCAAAGCCATGGTAGAAGCGCACCGCCATCAGCTGCCAGGGAGTGTGGACCAGCAGGTAGAGAAAGGGCGCGGTGGCGAAAACGACCAGCGAGGCGATCAGCAGGCGCCGCTTGCCGAGCATGTCGGACAGCACGCCGGCCGGATAGCTGGCGAGCACGCCGGGGATCGTCGAGGCCATCACGATCCAGCCGATTTCCGCAGGCGTCGCCTTCAGCGCTTCGGCGAACAGCGGCAGCACCGGCGTCTTCGACATCGTCGAACTGAGGATGGCGAAGCCGCCAACGAGCGAAATGAGGAGAAAGAAACGGGCGTCGGATTTCATGGGGCGGGCAATGGCTTTTTTACCAATGTAATGCGGATTCTGGCTGTGTGCGGAAGAATGCATTCATCGCTTCGATTGAAGGTTTCAATGCGCAGATGTTGACGGTGAAACCAGACACCGCGCCCGTCCTGTTCGGCGCCTTCGACCGCCACAATTTCGGCGACCTGCTGTTTCCGCACGTGGTGGCAGCACGCTTCCCCGCGCGCGCGTTTCGCTACGCCGGTTTGCGCGCATGCGACATGCGGGCCTTCGGCGGCCATGACGTGGAGCGCCTGCCCGCCGCGTCCGCGTGCCTGATTCATGCCGGTGGCGAGCTGCTGACCTGCACCGCCTGGCAGGCCGCGGTCATGCTGTGCGAACCGGCC
>JAIWOS010000184.1 GCA_020217265.1 Thiobacillus sp.
GGGGGCGGGCTACGACGCGCTCGCCGGCGGCGGCGCCATGGTGCTCGACCTGGACGCCTCCGGTCGCCTCGTGCGCCAGTTCGTCGCGCTGGCCGGCACCCACGTCAACTGCGCCGGCGGCTACGCCTGGCAGCAGCGCGCCTGGCTCAGCTGCGAGGAAACGGCCGACGGGCCGAAGCAGGGCTACGGACAGAAACATGGCTACGTGTTCGCGGTGCCGGCCGACAGCGCGCGCGCAGTCGACGCCAGGCCGCTGATCGCGCTGGGCCGCTTTCGGCACGAGGCCGCGTGCGCCGACGCCGACGGCGTGGTGTACCTCACCGAAGACGCCGGCAGCGCGCGCGGCAGCGGCTTTTATCGTTTTTTGCCGAACGACCGCGCCGACCTTGCGCGCGGCGGCCGCCTGCAAATGCTGCGCGCAGGCGTAGCGTTTCTCGACGCGCGCCAGCGCCTCCAGACGGGCGTCGGCCTGGGGTGCGACTGGGTCGACATCGACGACCCGGACCCCGATCTGGAATCCGGCCGCCCGGGCTGCTTCGAACAGGGCCGCGCCGCCGGCGCCACCCGGTTCAACCGGCTCGAAGGACTGTGGCTGGATGCGGATGGCCGCACGGTGTATTTCACCTCGACCGCGGGCGGCGACGCCAAGAGCGCCGAGCTGAACGCCGACGGCTTCGTGCAGGGCTACGGCCAGGTGTGGCGCTATTCGCCCAGCGGCGCCGACCGCGGCGTACTGACCCTGCATTTCGAATCGCCCGGCGGCAGCGTGCTCGATTCGCCCGACAATCTGTGCGTCACCCCGCAGGGCGGGCTGCTGCTGTGCGAGGACGACGCCAGCCCGAAGGATCGCGACCGCCACCCGCTCGCCGGCTTCGACAACGTCAACCGGCTGGTCGGCATCGGCCGCGACGGTGTGCCCTTCGTTTTTGCCGTCAATCTACTCAACGCCAGCGAACTGGCCGGCGCCTGCTTCAGCCCGGACGGCCGTACGCTCTACGTCAACGTTTATGGGGATGGCACGCCCGCCAGCGGCATGAGCTGCGCGATCAGCGGCCCCTGGCAGGCCGGGCCGTTGTAAGGCGCCGGAACGAAAAAAGCCCGCTTGCGCGGGCTTTGGGGTGTTTGGGGTGGATGATGGGACTCGAACCCACGACAACAGGAATCACAATCCTGGACTCTACCAACTGAGCTACATCCACCACGGGCTGCTAACTGCTGAAACCGGTGGCCTGCCCGACAGGAATCGAACCTGTAACCCCCAGCTTAGAAGGCTGGTGCTCTATCCAGTTGAGCTACGGGCAGAGACTCTTTCCTTGCTCGGGCGTTGCTTGCTGCATGACGGGGTGGTCGGGGTGAGAGGATTCGAACCTCCGACATCCTGCTCCCAAAGCAGGCGCGCTACCAGACTGCGCTACACCCCGAAATCCGCGCGACCGCTGGAGCGGGCGCGTTTCGGAGAGGCGAGACTATACCTTGGCCGTGCGGGCGGGTCAATTTTCGCTTGAGTCGGCAGGGGGGTTCCGGGAAAATCGCCCTTTTGCTTCAGGGTTGTTTCGATGAGCGCACGCATACTCGATGGCAAGGCGATGGCCGACACCATCCTCGCCGTCATCCACGACAAGGTCGCCGAGCGCGAGGCGCAGGGCAAGCGCCGCCCCGGGCTGGCGGTGATCCTGGTGGGCAACGATCCGGCGTCAGCAGTCTATGTGCGCAACAAGAAAAAGGCTTGTGAACGCGCGGGCGTCGCCAGCGTATCGCATGATCTTCCGGCAACCACGACCCAGCCCGAGCTGCTGGCGCTGATCGACAACTTGAACGCCGATCCGGCCATCGACGGTATCCTGGTGCAGTTGCCGCTACCCGCGCACATCGATGCCGAGACGGTGATCGAGCGCATCCGCCCGGACAAGGACGTGGACGGGTTCCACCCCTATAACATCGGCCGTCTGGCGGTGAAGATGCCGACCCTGCGGCCGTCGACGCCGCGTGGCATCATGACCTTGCTGCGCGCCACCGGCGAGGAGCTGCGCGGCAAAAACGCGGTGATGGTCGGCGCGTCCAATATCGTGGGACGTCCGATGAGCCTGGAACTCTTGCTCGCCGGCTGCACCATCACGGTCTGCCACAGCGCGACGCGCGACCTCGAAAGCTTCGTGCGGTCCGCCGAGGTGCTGGTGGTGGGCGTGGGCCGGCCGCGCATGATTCCGGGCAACTGGGTGCGCGAAGGCGCGATCGTGATCGACGTCGGGATCAACCGCCTCCCCGACGGCAAGCTCTGCGGCGACGTGGATTTCGAGGGCGCAGCCGAGCGCGCGAGCTGGATCACCCCGGTGCCGGGCGGCGTGGGACCGATGACGGTGGCGACCTTGCTGGAAAACACGCTTGAAGCAGCGTTGATGCATACCCCCTGAAAATCATCCGCGAGGGGCGCGAAGCACGCCTGGTTTCAACTTCGCGTTTCTTCGCGTCCTTCGCGGATGAATGAATCAGCCCGCGTGCAGCGCCCGCAGGTAAGCCATGTCGACGAACGGACGCCCGAGATCGGGGCCGGCGAGACGGCGGCACGGCGCATCGGGTTCGCCCAGATCGGAGAGCACCACGGCCGCCCCGGTAAAGTCGTGGTCGAGCGTGTAGTCGTTGACCGTGACCAGGGTTTTCAGGCCGGCGCCGAGGCTTGCCCGGATGCCGTTTTCCGAGTCTTCGAACGCCAGGCATTCGGCGGGGCTGACGCCCATTTTCTCCATCGCGTAGAAGTAAATGTCCGGCGCGGGTTTCTTGGCAGGGACGATGTCGCCGGCAGCGATGACCTCGAACCAGTCCTGCGTGCCGGGGCCGAGGCTGTGCTCCAGCAGCACGGTCACGTTTTCCGGCGTGGTGGTGGTGGCGATCGCCAGCCGCAGGCCGGCGGCGCGGGCTTCCGTCAGCAACCGTTTCACGCCGGGGCGCATGGGGATGCCGCCGCGTGCGGCCAGGTCGGCGTAGTGGCGGGTCTTGGCTTTGTGCAGGTTCGCCACCATATCGTCGAAGTCGGCCGGTTTCCTGTAGTCCGGCCGGAATTGGTCGATATAGTGCTTCATTCGTTCCTTGCCGCCGGTGACGGCGAGCAGTTGGCCGTAGAGCGCGATATCCCAGTGCCAGTCCAGGCCGGCTTCCGCGAAAGCGCGGTTGAATGCAGGGCGGTGGCCGTCGCGCTCGGTATCGGCAAGCGTGCCGTCGACGTCGAAGAGCAGGGCGTTTAAGGTCATTTGACTGGAGAGGAATGTAAAGTTAATCGCGTCCGGGGCACGCCGGACAGACTTGGGAAGAGACCGCGATGGCTGAAACCTTGATGCGTTTTGCGCCCTACAAGGCAAAAAAGGGCGAAGAGTACATGAATCCGAAGCAGCTCGCGCATTTTCGCAAAATGCTCGAGGACTGGAAAGCGGCGTTGTCGCAGGACATCGATACAACCCTGCATTCCATGCAGGACGAGCAGACCGTGTTTGCCGACCCCAACGACCGCGCCACCCAGGAATCCGACATGGCGCTGGAACTGCGGAACCGGGACCGGGAACGCAAGCTGATCCGCAAGATCGACCAGACCATCGCCAGGATCGACGCCGGAGAATACGGGTATTGCGAAGCCTGCGGCGAGGAAATCGGTCTGGAGCGCCTGCTGGCGAGGCCGACCGCCACCCTGTGCATCGATTGCAAGACGCTGGAGGAAATCCGCGAACGCCAGATCGCCAAGTAAGTTCTGGCACAATAGCCGCCTGACCAGACGACTGGCGAGAGCCAGCGCACCGCGGAGATCGCCATGCCCGACACCACCGAATTCGATCGCTACTACGACGGCCTGCTCTACAGCGTGATGCGCTGGGACCAGCTGACCGCGTTCTGGGACAGAATCGACGCCGATGCGGGCTGGTACCTCTACGCGGTCGGGCAGGGCGTCCCGGAGGGGCCGTCGTCGGCCGAGAAGGTGAAGCAGTTCATGCGCGAGCTCGACGAACTGCTGCGCCGCGAACACCACGAAGACTATTGCGCGATCGTCTATGCCGACAACCTGGATGCGCCCAATTTCGTGAAGATCTACGATCCGAACCACCTCGGCAGTTCGTGCGGATCGAGCGCGATGAAATCCTCGGTGTTGCCCGGCTGGCTGATGAGCAAGACGCCGCCGCGCGAGCTGGAGATGCGCGCGCCGGTGACCGGCCAGCGCAGACGCTGGTGGGAGTCGTTCCTGGGAACGACAGCCTGAAAAAAACCGCGCCGGAGGGCGCGGTTTTTTTTGTGGCCGGAAGCGATTACTTCTTGGCGGGTTCTGCGGCGGCAGCCGGCTCGGCCTTCTTCTCTTCGTGCTTCTTCTCGTGCTTCATGACTTTGTGGTGCTTGGTGGCCTTGTGCGGCGCGGCAGCCGGCTTCTCGGCGGTGGGGGCGGCGTCAGCGGCAACGGCGGACAGGCTGAAAGCACCGATCATGGAAGCGGCGATCAGGGAGGACATCAGTTTGCTCATTTCGATTCTCCTGTGGAGTTGAGTGGATTTCATGCAAAGCGGTATCGCTTGTGCACGCGCAAACTATGCGACTGCTTGCTTACATCAAACTTACGAATCTTTTCCCATCGCCAATGACGGCATGGCGCGGTGCATGTCGCCGGCAAGGGGCTTTGTGGCAGACTTTCCGCCATGAAGATTCTGCTGGTGGAAGACGATCCGACACTGGGCGACGCGGTGATGGTGGCGTTGCGCCAGGCCGGATTCGCGGCCGACTGGGCGCGCGACGGGGTGCAGGCAGACCATGCGCTGGCCGATTTTTCCTACGATGCGGTGCTGCTCGATCTGGGGCTGCCGCGCCTCGAAGGGCTCGATGTGCTGCGCCGGTTGCGCAAGCGCGGCGCAACCCTGCCGGTGATGATCCTGACTGCGCGCGACAGCGTGGAGGACCGGGTGCGTGGGCTGGACGCAGGCGCCGATGATTACCTGCTGAAGCCCTTTGCGCTGGACGAAATGCTCGCGCGGCTGCGCGCGCTCCTGCGGCGAGCGCACGGGGTGGCCGATGCTGAAATACGTGTCGGACGGCTGTGTTTCGACAGCGTCAAGAGACAGGCGCGCATCGACAATGCGCCATTGGCTCTGTCTGCGCGTGAAATCGAGGTTCTCGAAATCCTGTTGAACCATGCAGACCGGGTGACGGCCAAGGAAGCCATTGCCGACCGCCTCGCGGGCTGGGACGAGGGGGTGGGCGAAAACGCGGTCGAGGTCTACATCCACCGCTTGCGGCGTAAGCTCGAAGGCTCGGGCGTGTCCATACGTACGCTGCGCGGGCTGGGCTACGTGCTGGAACTCGCACGGTGAGGGCGGTGCGTCAATTCAGCCTGCGCAGGCAGCTGATCGTGCGCATGCTGTCGATCATGATGCCGCTGTTCGTGCTGTTGTGGGTCGTGGCGCATTTTTCCAGCCAGTATTTCATCAACGCGGCTTTCGACCGGTCACTGGTGCGCCGGACCTATGCGCTGGCCGATCAGGTGCAAGTTTTGCAGGGAAAGGTGCAGGTCAATCTGCCGAAAGCCGCGCGGGAATTGCTGGTGTTCGACCAGGAAGACTTGCTGTTTCACCGGGTCGTCGATCCGGCCGGCCAGGTGGTCGAGGGCGAGCGGCGCATGCCCTCTCTGCCCGGGGGCAGGCCAATCAAGCCAGGCCAGCTCGCACTCTACGATGGCATCAAGGAAGGCGAGCCGGTGCGCGTGGCGGCGTTCGGTTTGTCTCTCGCCGGCACGAGTGCCAGCGGCATGGTGCTGGTTCAGGTCGGCGAGACGCTGTCACGGCGAACCGCATTGGCCCAGCGTGCCACGCTCGCCATCGTGATTCCCATGTTCCTGATGGCGCTGGCCGCGGCGGCGGCGATCGCCTATGGCGTCGGACGTGGCCTGGCGCCGGTCGGCCGTCTGCGGGACCGCCTGTCGGCCCGCAAGGATTTCGACCTGAGTCCGGTTCCGCTGGAGGGGACGCCGACCGAACTGCGGCCCTTTCTGGATGAGATCAACTCGTTGTTGCAGCGGCTGGCCGGGGCGGTCGAGGCGCAATCGCGTTTCGTCGCGGACGCCGCGCACCAGCTGCGTACGCCCATCGCGGGGATTCGCGCCCAGGCCGAGGCCGCGCTGTCCGTCGGCGATGCGGACAGTGCGCGGCATGCGCTTTCGCATATCGCGCACGCCGCGCAGTCCATGGGGGATCTGGTGCAGAAACTGCTTGTGCTGGCGCGTGTCGATGCGGCGGAGAACACCTTGCACCTGGTGCGGCTGGACGCTGCCGATGTGGCGCGAGACGGCTCGCGCGAATGGGCCCTGCGTGCGCTGGACGAGCGCGTTGAAATTGGCTTCGAGCAGGAGGCCGGCGAGGCTGGCCTGATGGGCGACGCCCAATTGCTGAAAGAGATGCTGGGCAACCTGATCGACAATGCCCTGCGGTATGGCGGAACCCGCATTGCCGTCGCGGCAGGCGGAACAGACCGGGGCACCTACTGGCGGGTGACGGACAACGGCCCGGGCATACCGGAAACCCAGCGTGATGCCGTGTTCGCGCCTTTCCATCGCCTGTCGGATGGCGGCGGAGGTGCCGGGCTCGGCTTGACGATCGTCCAGCGCATAGCCCAGTTGCATGGTGCGACCGTGGACTTGTCCGACGGCCCGCATGGCCGGGGTCTGGTCGTCACGATCCGGTTTCCGCCTGCTTGAAGGCGCGCGTAAAAAAAACCGCGCCTGGCGCGGTTTTTTGTTGCGGACGCGCCGGTGTCAGCCGGCGCTGCCCGGCGTTTCGCTGCCGGTGGTGGCCGGCGCGTCCAGCAAGGCCTTCATCGACAGGCGCAGGCGGCCTTTCTCGTCGGCCTCGAGGATCTTGACCTTCACGACCTGGCCTTCCTTGAGGTAATCGCCGATGGCGTTGACGCGCTCGTGGGCGATCTGCGAGATGTGCAAGAGGCCGTCGCGTCCCGGCAGCACGTTGACGATGGCGCCGAAGTCGAGCAGCTTGACGATGGGGCCTTCGTAGACACCACCGACCTCGACTTCGGCGGTGATTTCCTCGATGCGCTTCTTGGCGAGCTCGCCCTGTTCGATGCTGGTGCAGGCGATCTTCACCGAGCCGTCTTCCTGGATGTCGATCTGGGTGCCGGTTTCTTCCGTCAGCGCGCGGATGACCGCGCCGCCCTTGCCGATCACGTCGCGGATCTTCTCCGGGTTGATTTTCATCGCGATGATGCGCGGCGCGTAGGCGGACATCTGGCCCGCCCCGGCCACCGACTGCTTCATGATGCCGAGGATGTGCATGCGGCCTTCCTTCGCCTGCGACAGGGCGGCCTGCATGATTTCCTTGGTGATGCCGTTGATCTTGATGTCCATCTGCAGCGCGGTGACGCCTTTTTCGGTGCCCGCCACCTTGAAGTCCATGTCGCCGAGGTGGTCCTCGTCGCCGAGGATGTCGGTGAGCACGGCGAAGCGGTTGCCTTCCTTGATGAGGCCCATGGCGATGCCGGCCACGTGCGCCTTCAACGGCACGCCGGCGTCCATCAGCGAGAGGCAGCCGCCGCACACCGAAGCCATCGACGAGGAGCCGTTGGATTCGGTGATTTCGGACACCACGCGCATGGTGTAGTCGAATTCTTCCTTGGGCGGCAGCACGGCGAGCAGCGCCCGCTTGGCGAGCCGTCCGTGGCCGATCTCGCGGCGCTTGGGCGTGCCGACGCGACCGGTTTCGCCGGTGGCGAAGGGCGGCATGTTGTAGTGCAGCATGAAGCGGTCGGAGTAGCTGCCTTCCAGGGCGTCGATGGTCTGCTCGTCGCGGCCGGTGCCCAGCGTGGTGACGACCAGCGCCTGCGTTTCGCCGCGGGTGAACAGGCTGGAGCCGTGCGTGCGCGGCAGCACGCCATTGCGGATGGTGATGGGACGCACGGTGCGGGTGTCGCGGCCGTCGATGCGCGGCTGGCCGGACAGGATGCGGTTACGCACCACCCCGGCTTCGAGGCGGTGGAAGGCATCCTTCACGGCGTTGGCGGCGACGGTGTCCATGTCGGCGGTGATGAGTTCGGCGAAGGCCTTGTTGCGGATTTCATCGACCGCGGCCATGCGGGCCTGCTTCTGCTTGATGTTGTAGGCGGCCTGCAAACCGGCTTCGGCGATCTCCTTGAGGCGGCCGGTCATCACGGTGTCCTCGGCAGGGGGCTGCCAATCCCAGGCGTCGGCACCGGCCTCGTCGGCGAGTTCGTTGATCGCGTTGATCGCGGCCTGCATCTGGGTGTGGCCGAACACGACGGCGCCCAGCATCACGTCCTCGGGCAGTTCCATTGCTTCGGACTCGACCATCAGCACGGCGGTCTCGGTGCCGGCGACGACGAGATCGAGCGCGGAATCCTTGAGCTCGGAATTGCTCGGGTTGAGCACGTATTCACCGTTGATGAAGCCGACGCGTGCTGCGCCCACCGGGCCGTCGAACGGCAGGCCGGAGAGCATGAGTGCGGCGGAGGCGCCGAGCAGCGCGGGAATGTCGGCGGAAACCTCGGGATTGGAGGACAGCACCGTGGCGATGATCTGCACTTCGTTGAAGAAGCCCTCGGGGAAGAGCGGACGGATCGGGCGGTCGATCAGGCGCGAGATGAGCGTCTCGCCTTCGGACGGACGCCCTTCGCGCTTGAGGAAACCGCCGGGAATGCGGCCGGCGGCGTAGGTCTTTTCCTGGTAGTCGACGGTCAGCGGGAAGAAATCCTGGCCGGGTTTGACTTCGTTCTTGGCGACCACGGTGACGAGCACCACGGTGTCGTCGACGTTGACGATGACCGCGCCGGAGGCCTGGCGGGCGATTTCGCCGGTTTCCAGCGTGACCTGATGGCGGCCGTAGGTGAAGGTTTTCTTGATAGCGCTCACACGAGTTCCTTTCGAAGCAAAAACGCCCCGCGAGTGCGGGGCGTGAGAGTCAGGGGGCGGGGTGCCCCATCCACTGTGCCGATACCGAGGACTGCCGGAACATCACAGTGGCGTGCAGTGTTTACTTGCGCAGACCGAGGCGGTCGATCAGGGTCTTGTAGCCTTCGAGATTGGTGCGCTTGAGGTAATCGAGCAGTTTGCGGCGGCGGCTCACCATCTTCAGCAGGCCGCGACGCGAGTGGTGGTCCTTCATGTTGACCTTGAAGTGTTCGGTCAGGTCGTTGATGCGGGCGGTGAGCAGGGCAACCTGCACTTCAGGGGAGCCGGTGTCGGCGGCGGCGCGCTGATAGTCGGCAACGATCTGCGCTTTTTGGGCGACGGTAACAGCCATGGTGTACTCCTTGATTAATCGCGTGGCCTGCGGCTGTGCGGGACACGTTCCGGAAAACGCACGATTATACGCGATTATGCCGCCCGAATTCAAGTTGCCATGAGCCGGCGCGGCGTGAGGCGCCCCGCCGCGGCATCCGCAAGGCCGATGAATGCCGGGCCCCGATAGACGCGCGTGAGCCCGGAGGGCGCGGCAGGGCAGGTCGCGCTGCGTCCCTGGCGCAAGGCCGAGGCACCGGGTTCGTCGAGCTGCACCGCCGGCAGATGCGCCAGCAGGCTATCCGGCGGCATCAGCAGGGCGCGGCGGGCGTCCGGCGACAGGGCTTCCAGCGCGTCCAGGGTATGGGCGTGCACCAGCTCGAAGCCGCCTGCGGCGGTGCGCGTGAGCCCCGTGAGGTGGGCGCCGCAGCCCAGTGTCTCGCCGATGTCCTGCGCCAGGGTGCGCACGTAGGTGCCGGCGCTGCACGCCACGTCGAGAACCACGCGGGGCGGCGCGCATTCGACGAGGTCGAGCGTGGCGATGCGGATCTTGCGCGGCGGCCGTTCGATGTCGATGCCGGCGCGGGCGTATTCGTAAAGCGGGCGGCCCTGGTGCTTGAGCGCGGAGTGCATGGGCGGCACCTGCTCGATCTCGCCGAGAAAGCGGGGCAACACGGCCGCCACCTCTTCGCAGTGCACGTTGACAGGCCGTTCGACGAGCACTTCGCCTTCAGGGTCGCCGGTCGAGGTGGTGATGCCGAGCTGCAGGGTCGCGCGGTAGCGCTTGTCCGATTCGAGCAGGTAGCCCGAGAATTTGGTGGCCTCGCCGAAACACAGGGGCAGCAGGCCATCGGCGAAGGGGTCGAGGGTGCCGGTGTGGCCGGCCTTCAAGGCGGCCAGCAGCCACTTGGCCTTTTGCAGCGCGGTGTTCGAGCTGAGGCCGACGGGCTTGTTCAGCAGCAGGACGCCGTCGACGCGTTGCCGGACGATCTTCACGCGTCCTTGGGTGGCGTGGCAGGCGGGTTTTCCTGCGGATGTTTCGCGCTGTCCTCATCCTGGGGATGCTTCGCATCCTCGGCCACGGCGGTTTCGATGAGCCGCGTGAGCGCCATGCCATGCTCGACCGAACGGTCGTAGACGAACGTGAGCTTGGGCACGACGCGCAACTGCATGCGCTGCGACAACAGCGAACGCAGGAAGCCACTGGCACGCTGCAAGCCCTGCAGGCAGGCGGCGTGCTCGGTCTCGCCGCCGAGCGTGGTGAACCAGACCTTGGCAAATTCCATGTCGCGGTTCACCTCGACTTCGGTGATGGTCAGCATGCCGACGCGCGGATCCTTCACTTCCTGCCGGATCAATTCCGGCAGTTCGCGCTGGATCTGGTCGGCTACGCGGCGGGCGCGGGGAAAGTCCTTCGGCATTACAGGCTGCGCGCCACCTCGACCACCTCGAACACTTCGAGGATGTCGCCTTCCCGGATGTCGTTGAAGTTCTTCAGGCTCAAGCCGCACTCGAAGTTGGCTTTCACTTCCTTCACGTCGTCCTTGAAGCGCTTCAACGAATCGAGCTCGCCCTGGTGGATGACCACGTTGTTGCGCAGCACGCGCACGCCGGCGTTGCGCTTGACCACGCCGTCGGTGACGTAGCAGCCCGCGATGGTGCCGACCTTGGAGATGACGAAGACCTGGCGTACCTCGACGGTGCCGATGACGGTTTCCTTCTTCTCGGGGGCGAGCATGCCCGAGAGCGCGGCTTTCACGTCGTCCACGGCTTCGTAGATGATGTTGTAGTAGCGGATGTCGACGCCGTTGGCTTCGGCAAGCTTCCTGGCCTGAGCATCGGCGCGCACGTTGAAGCCGATGAGCACGGCCTTGGACGCCAGCGCCAGGTTGACGTCGGATTCGGTGATCGCGCCGACCCCGCTGTGGATGACGTTGACCTTGACCTCGTCGGTGGAAAGCTTGGCGAGCGCATGCGCCAGACCTTCGTACGAGCCCTGCACGTCGGCCTTGAGGATGACCGGCAGCTGCTTGACCTCGCCTTCGCCCATCTGCTCGAACATGGATTCGAGCTTGGCGGCCTGCTTCTTGGCGAGCTGCACGTCGCGGAACTTGCCCTGGCGGAACAGCGCGATCTCGCGCGCCTTGCGCTCGTCGGGCAGCACCATCATGTCTTCGCCGGCCTGCGGCACGTCGGACAGACCCTGGATTTCGACCGGGATCGACGGACCGGCTTCCTGCACCGGCTTGCCGGCCTCGTCCAGCATGGCGCGCACGCGGCCGTACACCTGGCCGGCGAGCACCATATCGCCGCGCTTCAACGTGCCGGACTGCACCAGCAGCGTGGCAACCGGGCCCTTGCCCTTGTCCAGACGCGCTTCGATGACGATGCCCTTGGCGGGGCCGTCCACCGGCGCTTTCAGTTCCAGCACTTCGGCTTGCAGCAGGATGGCGTCGAGCAGGCCGTTGATGTTGGTGTTGGCCTTGGCCGACACGTCGACGAACTGCGATTCGCCGCCCCATTCTTCCGGCGTGATGCCGTGCTGCGAGAGTTCCTGGCGGATGCGCTCGGGGTTGGCCTCGGGCTTGTCGATCTTGTTTACCGCGACCACGACCGGCACGCCGGCCGCCTTGGCGTGGTGGATGGCTTCGATCGTCTGCGGCATCACGCCGTCGTCGGCGGCGACGACCAGCACCACGATGTCGGTGGCCTTGGCGCCGCGCGCGCGCATGGCGGTAAACGCCTCGTGGCCCGGCGTGTCGAGGAAGGTGATGATGCCCTTCTCGGTTTCGACGTGGTAGGCGCCGATGTGCTGGGTAATGCCGCCGGCTTCGCCGCTGGCCACGCGGGTGCGGCGGATGGTGTCGAGCAGCGAGGTCTTGCCGTGGTCGACGTGGCCCATGATGGTGACGACCGGCGGGCGCGGCAGCAGCGCGTGTTCGGTCGAAGCGGGCTCGTCGAGGAGGAAGGCTTCGGGGGTGTCGAGCGCGGCTGGCTTGCCGATGTGGCCCATTTCCTCGACCACGATGATCGCGGTTTCCTGGTCCAGCACCTGGTTGATGGTGACCATGCTGCCGAGCTTCATCAGCGTCTTGATGACTTCGGCGGCCTTCACCGACATTTTGTGGGCGAGTTCGGCCACGGTGATGGTTTCAGGCACCAGCACCTCGCGTACGACCGGTTCGGTCGGGGCGACGAAGCTGGAGGCTTCGTCGTGGCCCGATTTCGACTTGCCCTTGCGGCCGCGCCAGCCGGCGTCGGGGGCGGCGCCGCCGCGCGTCTTCAGTCCGCCCTTGCGACGGTCGCTGTCGTCCTTCCAGGTGTCGGCTTTCTTGGCGGGTTTTTTGTCGTCCTTGCCGGCGCCGGGTTTGTCCGGCTTATGCAGGGTCTTGGCGGTGGGGGCGGCTGGCGCGGGCGCAGCCGCTTTTTGCGCTTCGGCGAGCTTGGCGGCCTCGCGCGCGGCTTCGGCTTGTTTGCGCAGGGCCTCGCGCTCGGCGCGCGCCTTGGCATCGGCGGCTTGGCGTTCCAGCAGAGCCTGGTGGCGGCGCGCTTCTTCCTCGCGGGCCTTTACCTCGGCTTCGTTGAGGATGGAGGCTTTTCTGACCCGCGTGGTCTTCTTGACGGCCGGGGCGGCCTCGGCGGCGGGCGCAGATTCCGCCACGGCTGCCGGGGCTTCGGTCACCATGGGCGCGGTCGCCGGTGCGGCTTCCGTTACCACCGGCTCGGGCGCCGCAACCGGCTCCGGAGCGGGTGCCGGCGCGGCTTCGACGACCGGTGCGGGCGCAGG
>JAIWOS010000185.1 GCA_020217265.1 Thiobacillus sp.
GGCGCGAGCGGCTGGCCTGGGCGCCGGTGCCGCTGCTGGCGGTCGTGGTGTGCCTGATCGCCGGCGCGCAGGTCGGCGCGGTGATCGAGGCCACCGCGCTGCTGCCGGTGGTGGTGCCGCTGTTCGTCGTCTACCTCGTGTTCGCCGCGCTGGCGGCGAAGCTGCTCGCGCGCACGCTGCGCCTGCCGGCCGCGCAGGGGCGTACGCTCGCGTTCAGCCTGGGCACGCGCAATTCCTTCGTGGTGCTGCCCTTCGCGCTGGCACTGCCAGCCGGCTGGGAGGTCGCGGCGGTGGTGATCGTGGTGCAGTCGCTGGTCGAACTTTTCGGCATGGTGGCGTATCTGGCGTGGCTGCCCAGACACCTGTTCGCGTCGGACGCTGCCGATGCGGCGCGCGGGTGAAGCTGCCGGCATGGCCGCGAGCCTGGCTCTCCTGCCGGTCACGTTTGCGGTTTCGGGCGTCTCCACCTGGCCGTGGTTGCCCCCGCTGGCGGCGCTGGCGGTGAATGAGCCTCAGCCCACCACCGCGACGTCCTTGATCTGCGCCCATACAGCCTTACCCGGCGCCAGTTGCAGGGACGCGGCGGCGCGACGGGTCAGACGCGCCAGCAGGGACTGGCCGCCCACCGCCAGCCGGGCCAGGACCAGGGCGGGATGGGTATCGTCGCCCAGGGCATCGACCTGCGCCTGCAATTGATTGAGGAAACTGCTGTCCGTGTGTGCGGCGTGGGACAGGCTCACGTCCCGCGCCAACACGCGCAGGCGTAGCCGGTCGCCCACGCCGTGGCCCTCGTCCCGCACCCACAGGCTGCCGCCGGGGAATTCGACCCGGGCCAGGTGCCAGCCCGCATCGCGTTCGACCACCCTGCCTTCCAGCACGACGCCGGCATCTTCGTTAAGGCGCACGGGCAGGCCGACGTCGCTCAGCACGGCGTCGAAGGGCCCCTGGGCCACCGTTTTCCCGGCTTCCAGCACGACGATGTGATCGGCCAGCCTCGCGACTTCGTCCGTCGCATGGCTGACGTAGAGCACCGGAATGTCGAGCTCGGCGTGCATGCGTTCGAGGTAGGGCAGGATTTCCTGCTTGCGCGCGAGGTCGAGCGCGGAGAGCGGCTCGTCCATCAGCAGCAGGCGCGGCCGCACCGCCAGCGCGCGCGCAATGGCGACGCGCTGGCGCTCGCCCCCCGAGAGCTGGTGTGGCATGCGCTCAAGCAGGCGGGCGATGCCGAGCAGCTCGACGACATGATCGAGCGCGGCGCGATCGAGCGGGCTGGCCGCGCGCCTGATGCCGTATTCCAGGTTGCTGCGTGCAGACAGGTGCGGGAACAGGCTCGCCTCCTGAAACACGTAGCCCAGCGCGCGCTTGTGCGCGGGCAGGCAGGCGGAGCCGTCCTGCCAGACTTCGCCCTTCATCAGCAGCCGCCCGTCGCCGGTGTGCGCCAGCCCGGCGATCAGGCGCAGCAGCGTGGTCTTGCCGGAGCCCGAAGGCCCGAACAGCGCGGTGACGCCGTGCCCCGGCAGATCGAGATCGACATCCAGCGTGAACCCCGGGCGGACGAGGCGGAAACGCGCTTCGATGCTGGCCGCGCTCATGCGTGCACCACGTGATACCGCCGGTTGAGGAAATACACCAGCAGCAAAAGCAGGAAGGATGCCGCCAGCAGGCCGCCGGCGAGCACATGGGCGCTGGCGTAGTCGAGCGCCTCGGCATGGTCGTAGATGGCGATCGACAGCACGCGCGTTTCGCCCGGGATATTGCCGCCCACCATCAGCACCACGCCGAATTCGCCGACGGTGTGGGCGAAGGTCAGCGTCGTCGCAGTAAGGAATCCCCGTCGCGACAGTGGCAGCACCACGCTGAAAAAGCGGTCCCACGGGCCGGCGCGCAGGGTGGCGGCCGCATCGAGCATGCGCTCGCCGACGGCGGCGAAGGCGTCCTTCAGCGGCTGCACCATGAAGGGCAGCGAGTACAGGGTGGACGCCACCACCAGCCCGGTGAAGCTGAACGCGAGATGGTGCCAGCCCAAGTCCTGCAGGGTGCCGCCGATGAAGCCCCTGGGGCCCAGCGCCACCAGCATGTAGAAGCCCAGCACGGTGGGTGGCAGCACCAGCGGCAGGGCGACCACCGCCTCTACCGCCACCGCCAGCCGGTTCCTGGTGCGCGCCAGCCACCACGCGACCGGCGTGCCGACGACCAGCAGCACCAGCGTCGTCGCCGCAGCCAGTTTGAGCGTCGTGGCAAGCGCCAGCCAGTCGGCATCCGACATGTCACCTGCCTTCTTCGCCGGGCAGCACGAAGCCATAGCGGCGCATGATCGCGCGCGCCGGCTCCGTGGCCATGTAATCGGCGAACGCCTTGGCCACGGGCTTGGCGGCGGCGCGCTTGGTGATGACATAGCCCTGTTCCAGGGGTTCATGCCAAGTGTCTGGAATCAGGGTCCAGGCGCCCTTGTCTTTCATGTTGGGGGCGAGCACCAGCGACAGGGCGACGATGCCGGCGTCGGCCGCGCCGCTGTCGACGAACTGGGCGGCGTGCGCGATGTTTTCGCCCATGACCAGCTTCGGTTCCATCATCGCCCAGACCTTCTGGTGCTCCAGCGCCTCCCTGGCGCGCAGGCCGTAGGGAGCATGGTGCGGGTTGGCGATGGCGAACTTGCGGATGTCGGCCCGCGGCAGATCCTTGAGCGCGGTCCTGGCGAGCGCCGGGTTGAGGCTCCACAGCACGATGCGGCCGAAAGCATAGGGCCGGGTCTTGCTTGCGGTCAGCCCGTCTTTCTCCAGGGTTTTGGGGTATTCGATATCTGCCGAGAAGTACATGTCGAACGGCGCGCCGTTCTGGATCTGGGTGAAGAACTTGCCCGACGAGCCATAGATCACCTCGATCTGGTCGCTCGGGCGGGTGGCGCGGAACTTGTCGACCACCTCGGCCATGGCGTACTTGAGATCGGCGGCGGCGGCGATGGTGAGCTTGTCCGCCCGTGCCGGCGCGATCAGGGTTAGCGCCAGCAGCACGGGCGCCAGGATTGCAAAGCGTTTCACGGCGTTTCCTTTCAATATATACAGGTGAATATAACGACGCGCAAAAAAAGTCCCCGCGCGCTCATTGCGATCCCGCCGCCAGCAGGCGCGAAAACTCGCGCATCTCGGCGGCCACGCTGGCGGCCGCCTTCGCCTCCATGGCCCGGTAACGCGCCAGTACCTCCTGCCCCAGCGCGGTGAGCTGCGCGCCGCCGCCGCCGGAGCCGCCCTTGCTCGCTTCCACCAGCGGGCGCTTGAAACAGCGGTTCATGGTGTCGACCAGCAGCCAGGCGCGCCGGTAGGACATGTTCATTTCGCGCGCAGCCGCCGAGATGGAGCCGGTGCGCGCCAGCGCATCGAGCAGGTCGGCCTTGCCGGGGCCGATCGCGATCTCGGCGCCCAGCAGGATGCGCATTTTGGGCTTCAGGGTTCCGCTCACGGTGCAATCGCCTCGATATATTCGCAAAGATATAACGCTGGCTGTCGCGCCGCAAGCCTCACGCGGACGGCCGCTTGCGGCCCGCAGCGCATAAAATGCCCGGCAACGCCTCTATTCCATGCCCGCCGGCATCTGTCGATGCTGCCCCCTCCGGACTGCCATGCTCACGACACTGGTTCTGATTTTCCTCGTCGCCTACGCCGCGATTGCGCTCGAACACCCGCTCAACATCAACAAGTCGGCCTCGGCGCTGATCGGCGCGGGACTGCTGTGGACAGTCTATGCGGTCTCCACCGGCGACCATCAGCGCGTCGTCACCGAGCTCGACGAGTCGCTGATGAGCACTGCGCAGATCGTGTTCTTCCTGATGGGGGCGATGACCATCGTCGAGGTGGTGGACGCGCACAACGGTTTCGAGGTCATCACCTCGCGCATCAAGACGACCCGGCTCGCCTCGCTGTTGTGGCTGGTCGGGATCGTGACGTTCTTTCTCAGCGCCGCGCTCGACAACCTGACCACGACCATCGTGATGATCTCGCTGATGCGCCGGCTGCTGGCCGATCACGCCGACCGGCTGTTCTTCGCCTGCGTCATCGTCATCGCCGCCAACGCCGGCGGCGCCTGGTCGCCCATCGGCGACGTCACCACCACCATGCTGTGGATCGGCGGCCAGATCACCAGCGTCGCCATCATCCAGGGCGTGTTCCCGGCCGCGCTGGTGAGCCTGCTGGTGCCGCTGGCGCTGACCGCGTACGGGCTGCGCGGCCGCAAGGTCGTCGCGCCGCCGCCCAGGGCTGACGGGCCGGGCACGAGCACCCGCGGGTTCGAACGCAATCTCATGTTCTTCCTGGGCATCGGCATCCTCGTCGCGGTGCCCGCCTTCAAGACGCTCACACACCTGCCGCCGTTCATGGGCATCCTGTTCGGCCTGGGCCTGCTGTGGCTGGTCGGCGACCTGATCCACCGCCACAAGGAAGACGCGTCCAAACGCACGCTCACGCTGGTGAGCGCGCTGGGCCGCATCGACATGAGCTCGCTCGTGTTCTTCGTCGGCATCCTGCTGGCGGTCGCCACGCTGGAACACACGCACATCCTCGCCGCGCTGGCCGCCTGGCTCGACCAGCACATCGGTCGCCAGGATCTCATCGTCATGATCATCGGTCTGGTCAGCGCCGTCGTCGACAACGTGCCGCTCGTTGCCGCGTCCATGGGCATGTACGACCTGGCCGACTACCCGACCAACCACTTCCTGTGGGAATTCCTGGCGTATTGCGCCGGCACCGGCGGCTCCATCCTCATCATCGGCTCTGCCGCCGGCGTGGCCGCCATGGGGCTGGAGAAGATCCACTTCTTCTGGTACGTGCGCAAGGTCAGCGGCCTGGCACTGATCGGCTACCTGGCCGGCGCCGCCACCTATCTACTTCAGTACCGGCTGCTGCACTGAACAGAGAACGTACCGGTCTGCGCTGACCCTGACAGGCCATCGCATAAGCCGGGCGCGACGCCCGGCCGGCACGCGTCGGCTTCCTCAGGCTTCGCTCGTGGCCAGCTGCTGCGACACGCCGTTCTGGTCCACGCTTTCGATACGCACCGGATAGCCCCACAGGCGGGCGACATGGCGCAGCATTTCAGGCGTGGATTCACCCAGCGGCCGGCGATCGTGCATGTAGTGGCGCAGGGTCAGCGAGCGGTCGCCGAAGATGTCGACTGCGTAGACCTGGATGTTGGGTTCGCGGTTGCCGAGGTTGTACTGATCGGCGAGCAGCTGGCGCACCGTGCGGTAGCCGGCGTCGTCGTGGATCGCCTTCACCTCGAGCTTGTCGTCCTGGTCGTCGTCCACCAGGGCGAACAGCTTCATGTCGCGGATCAGCCTCGGCGAGAGGTATTGCGCGACGAAGCTCTCATCCTTGAAATTGCGCATGGCGAAATCGAGCGACTTCACCCAGTCGCTGCCGGCCAGATCCGGGAACCAGCGGCGGTCCTCCTCGGTGGGGCGCTCGCAGATGCGGCGCAGGTCCCGGAACATGCCGAAACCCAGCGCGTAGGGGTTGATGCCGCTGTAGAAGCGGCTGTTGTAGGGTGGCTGGTAGACCACATTGGTATGGCTCTGCAGGAACTCCATCATGAAGCCGTCGGTGAGCTTGCCTTCCTGGTACAGGTGGTTGAGCAGGGTGTAGTGCCAGAAGGTGGCCCAGCCTTCGTTCATGACCTGGGTCTGCCGTTGCGGATAGAAATACTGCGCGATCTTGCGCACGATGCGCACGATTTCGCGTTGCCAGGGTTCCAGCCGCGGCGCGTTCTTCTCGATGAAGTAGAGCAGGTTCTCCTGCGGTTCGCTGGGGAAACGGGTCGCCAGTTTTGTCTGCCCCGCCGCCTGTTTGGCTGGCAAGGTGCGCCACAGGTCGTTGACCTGAGATTGCAGGTAGGCCTCGCGTTCGGCCTGGCGCGCCTGCTCTTTGGCCATCGACAGCCTGGCGGGCCGCTTGTAACGGTCGACGCCGAGGTTCATCAGGGCGTGACAGGAATCCAGCAACTCCTCCACCGCCGCCTCGCCGTGGCGCTGTTCGCAGTCGGCGATGAAATTGCGTGCGAACACCAGATAGTCGAGGATGCCCTCGGCGTCGGTCCAGGTGCGGAAGAGATAATTGCCCTTGAAGAAGGAATTGTGGCCGTAGGCCGCGTGGGCGATCACCAGCGCCTGCATGGTCATGGTGTTTTCTTCCATGAGATAGGCGATGCAGGGGCTGGAGTTGATGACGATTTCGTAGGCGAGGCCCATCTGGCCGCGCTGATAGCTCTTCTGGGTGGCCAGGAACTGCTTGCCGTAGGACCAGTGGTGGTAGCCCACCGGCATGCCCACCGAGGAATAGGCGTCGATCATCTGCTCGGAGGTGATGACCTCGATCTGGCTGGGGTAGGTATCGAGGCCGTAAAGGGCGGCGACCCGGGCGATTTCGCGGTCGTAAACGTCGAGCAGTTCGAAGGTCCATTCCGACCCTTCGGACAGGGGCTGGCGCCGGGCGTCGGGCGGAGCCGCGCTTTCCATTTCGGTTTCCATATCACGCCACCTTCTTCCTGAACAGTTCGCGGAACACCGGGTAGATGTCTTCCAGCGTGAGGATGCGCTGCATGGCGAAGCGCGGGCTCGCCGCTTTCACCCGCTCGTACTCGTGCCACAGGCTCTGCGGCTCTTCGGCTTCGATTTCGACGTAGGCGTAATACTGCGTCAACGGCAGGATGTTTTGCAGCAGCAGTTCGCGGCAGCGCGGCGAATCGTTATCCCAGTTGTCGCCGTCCGAAGCCTGGGCGGCGTAGATGTTCCAGCTGGCGGACGGATAGCGTTCAAGGATGATCTCATGCATCAGTTCGAGCGCACTCGACACCACGGTGCCACCGGACTCCCTTGAGGCGAAGAACTCCTCCTCGTCGACCTCCCTGGCCACGGTATGGTGGCGGATGAAGACCAGGTCGATACGCTCGTAGCTCCTGGTGAGAAAGAGATAGAGCAGCATGAAAAAGCGCTTGGCAATGTTCTTGCGGCCCACGTCCATCGAGCCCGACACGTCGAGCAGACAGAACATCACCGCCTGGCTGCTCGGCGTGGGCTGGTCGACACGGTGGGCGTAGCGCAGGTCCCAGGTGTCGATGAAGGGCACGGCGGCGATGCGCGCCTTGAGCGCTTCGATCTCGTCGCGCAGTTCGTCGGCTTCCACGCTGGCGCCGAGCCCCTGTGCGACCAGTTGCTCCAGCGCGGCCTCGGCTTCGCGCAGGGCGTCGCGCGGGCCGGCGGCCATGGCCATGCGGCGGCCGATGGCCTGCTTCATGGAACGCACCACGTGCAGGCTGGACGGGTTGCCCTGGCTGACAAAGCCGGCGCGGGCCTTCTTCACCTCGGGCGCCGCGGCAAGCTGTTTCTTCACCAGGTCCGGCAGCGCCAGGTCCTGGAAGAAGTAGTCCATGAATTCTTCCTTCGTCAGCTCGAACACGAATTCGTCCATGCCCTCGCCGTCCGGCGAGCCGCCGCTGCCTTTCCCCGCGCCTCCATCTTCGGGCCGGTCGATGCGGTCGCCGCTGACGAACTCGCGGTTGCCGGGCAGCACGAGGTTGCGGCGACCGCCGGGGCCGTGGTGGAAGACGGGCTCGGACAGATCCTTGGCAGGGATGGAAATCCTCTCGCCGCGTTCCAGGTCCGCCACCTTGCGGCCGGACACCGCCTCGGCGGCGGCGCGGCGGATCTGCGCCTTGAAACGGCGCAGAAAACGCTGGCGGTTGACGGCGCTGCGGTTCTTGCCGGACAGACGGCGGTCGACGAGGCGATTCATGGGCCGCACTCCCTCAGGAGGACTTCCTCGCCCGCAGGTACCACTCGGCCAGGAGGCGCACCTGTTTTTCGGTATATCCCTTGGCGACCATGCGCTGGACGAAGTCCTGGTGCTTTTTCTGCTCCTCGCTGGATGCCTTGGCGTTGAAGGAGATCACCGGCAGCAGGTCTTCGGTGCTGGAGAACATGCGCTTCTCGATCACCACGCGCAGCTTCTCGTAGCTGGTCCAGGCCGGGTTCTTGCCGTGGTTCTGGGCGCGGGCGCGCAGCACGAAGTTGACCACCTCGTGGCGGAAGTCCTTCGGGTTGGCGATGCCCGCCGGCTTTTCGATCTTCTCCAGTTCGGCATTGAGCTGGGTGCGATCGAGAATTTCGCCGGTGTCGGGATCGCGGAATTCCTGGTCCTGGATCCACATGTCGGCATACGTCACGTAACGGTCGAAGATGTTCTGGCCGTACTCGGAATACGACTCCAGATAGGCGGTCTGCAATTCCTTCTCGATGAACTCGGCGTAGTGCGGCGACAGGTATTCCTTAAGGTAGGCCACGTAGCGCTGCTCCACCTCCGGCGGCAACTGCTCCCGCTCGATCTGCTGCTCCAGCACGTAGAGCAGATGGACCGGATTGGCCGCGATCTCGCTGTGGTCGAAATTGAATACCCGCGACAGAATCTTGAAGGCAAAACGGGTCGACACGCCGGTCATGCCTTCGTCGACGCCGGCGAAATCACGGTACTCCTGGTAACTCTTCGCCTTGGGGTCGGTGTCCTTGAGGTTTTCCCCGTCGTAGACGCGCATCTTGGAGTAGATGCTGGAATTTTCCGGCTCCTTGAGGCGGGTCAGTATCGCGAACTGCGCCAGCATTTCGAGCGTGCCCGGCGCACACGGCGCTTCGGACAGGGAGCTGTTGCGCAGCAGCTTGTCGTAAATTCTCACCTCGTCGGAAACGCGCAGGCAGTAGGGCACCTTGACGATGTAGATGCGGTCGAGGAAGGCCTCGTTGTTCTTGTTGTTGCGGAAAGCCGTCCACTCCGACTCGTTGCTGTGGGCCAGCACCACACCGTCGAAGGGAATCGCGCCGAAACCCTCGGTGCCCTTGTAGTTGCCCTCCTGGGTGGCGGTCAGCAAGGGGTGCAGCACCTTGATCGGCGCCTTGAACATCTCCACGAATTCCAGCAGGCCCTGATTGGCGAGGCACAGCCCGCCCGAGTAGCTGTAGGCGTCCGGGTCGTCCTGGGAAAATTTCTCCAGCTTGCGGATGTCCACCTTGCCGACCAGCGAGGAGATGTCCTGGTTGTTCTCGTCACCCGGCTCGGTCTTGGAAATGCCAACCTGGCCCAGCACCGACGGCCAGCGCTTGACCACCCGGAACTGGGTGATGTCGCCGTTGTACTCGTGCAGGCGTTTCACCGCCCACGGCGACAGCACGCGGCCCAGATAGCGGCGCGGAATGCCATATTCCTGTTCCAGGATGTCGCCGTCCTCGTCAGCCGAAAACAGCGACAGCGGCGAATCGTTCACCGGCGACCCCTTGATCGCGTAGAACGGCGCCTTCTCCATCAGGTGCTTGAGCTTCTCGGCCAGCGACGACTTGCCGCCGCCCACGGGCCCCAGCAGGTAAAGGATCTGCTTTTTCTCCTCCAGCCCCTGGGCCGCGTGGCGGAAGAAGGACACGATCTGCTCGATCGTGTCCTCCATGCCGTAGAAGTCCTTGAAGGCCGGGTAGAGCTTGATGACCTTGTTGGAAAAAATGCGCGACAGGCGCGGGTCCTGCCGGGTATCCACCAGTTCCGGCTCGCCGATGGCGGCCAGCATGCGCTCGGCGGAACTGGCGTAGGCCATGCGGTCTTCCTTGCAGATCGCCAGGAATTCCTCCAGCGAATACTCCTCCTCCTCGCGGCGATAGCGTTCGATGTACTGATTGAACAGGCTCATGTCGTACTCCTGGTCGTTGAACGGGAACCTGACACGACACCCGCAATGATCGTGCCATATCCAATAACGGCCATGGTTCGACCACATTGAGCAGTATTGGTGCCCGCCGGGTAAAAGCGAGCGAGGAAAATCGGTGTTGGTGCAGACGCCCTGCACCGCCATGGGGCGCAAATGCCGGAAACCCGGCACGGGACGATCGTACTTAAAACTGCAACGGCCTCGGTCGCCCAGCCCCTGGCTCAGGGCATCACCGCGCCTTGCAGGCCAACTCGCGCAGGCCGGGGCCTCTGCGGAACGCGCTCGCCGGCGCGGCGGGAAACGGAGAACGCGCGCGACCGGTCAGCTTGCCGCGCGCCCCGCGTGATCGAAGCCGCGGGCATGGCGCCCGAGCAGGCTGGTGGCTTCGTGGCTCGACACCGGCGCGCTGTAATAGTGGCCCTGCACTTCGTGGCAGCGCATCTGCTGCAGGCGCGCGAGCTGCGCTTCGGTTTCCACGCCCTCGGCCACCACGTTTAGGTTCATGCCGCGCCCCATGGCGATCATGGCGTTGACGATGGAGAGGTTTTCCTCGCGGTCGAGTTCCTGCACGAAGGACTGATCGATCTTGAGCGTATGGATGGGAAAGCGCGAGAGATACTTGAACGAGCTGTAGCCCGTACCGAAGTCGTCGATGGCGAGCCGGATGCCGGACGCGGAGAGCCGGCCGAGCTTGATCGCGTTGGCCTCGAAGTCGCGCATCAGGAGACTCTCGGTGATTTCCAGCTCCATCTGGTGGCCGTCAAGCGCGTACACCTGCACGGCGCGCATCACGCTGTCGACGAAATCCGGGTTTTCCAGCTGGCGTGCCGAAATGTTGACCGACAGGCGCACCGGCGGCAGCCCGGCGCGGCGCCACTCGGCGAGCTGCGCGCTGGCCTGGCGCAGCACCCAGTCGCCGATGGGGACGATGACGCCGGATTCTTCGGCGACCGGGATGAAGTCGGCCGGGGTGAGCAGCCCACGCTGCGGATGCCACCAGCGCAACAGCGCCTCGAAGCCGCGCACCTCGCCGCTCGCGGTGTCCACCTGCGGCTGGTAGAACAGCACGAACTCGTTGCGCGCCAGCGCCCGGCGCAGGTCGGCCTCGATCTGCATGCGTTCGGAATAGGGCGCCTGCATGCCCGATTCCCAGAATTGCAGCCGGCTCCTGCCCTGCGACTTGGCCTGGTACATGGCGATCTCGGCCTGGCGGATGAGGCTGTCGATCATGTCGCCGTCGTCGGGCGCCACGCAGGCGCCGATGCTGACCGAGATGTAGATTTCGTGGCCCTTCACGTACACCGGCTTGGAGAGCACCTGGATGATCTTGCGGCAGATGTGCTCGACGTCGCCGCGCGACAGCAGCGTGGGCAGGAGCACGGCGAATTCGTCGCCGCCCAGGCGCGCGAGCGTATCGCCCTCGCGCAGGCACTGGCGCAGGCGCGCGCCCACCGCCAGCAGCAGCTCGTCGCCGATGGTGTGGCCGAGCGAATCGTTGATCACCTTGAAGTGGTCGAGGTCGAGGCTCAGCACCGCGAGCGGCTTCTGGTTGCGCTTGGCCTGCGCGAGCATGAGGCCGAGGTGGTCGCGGAACAGCGCGCGGTTGGGCAGCCCCGTGAGCAGGTCGTGGTAGGCCTGGAAATGCACGGTCTCCTCGGCCTGCTTGCGCTCGGTCACGTCCTTGGCGACGCCGTAGCTGCCGATGAAGCGCTGCTCGAAGGGGCTCGCGTCCTCGTCGTACATGCCGGTGGCGGTGAGTTCGACCGACTTGCAGCGGCCATTCATCAAACGCGGCCGCCGCGCGCCGGGATTGCACTTTAAGCGAATCTCGATATTGCGCGCGCTGCGGTCGCCGGCGCGGCGCTCGTTGAACACGTGCTCGGCGCGCGCGATGTCGTCCTCGTGCACCACCAGGCTGTAGTGCTGGCCCAGGAGGTCTTCGCGGCGGTAGCCGAGCAGCGATTCGACGCGGTCGTTGACGAAGGTGAAGCGGCCCTCGCTGTCGAGCGTGTAGATGAAGTCGGGCGAGCTGTTGACGAGGAAGCGGTGCCACTTTTCCGACTGCTGCAGGCGCTGCAGGATGTGGTTGTTTTCCCGCTCCAGGCGCCGCCTGGCGAGCACATTGTCGATGCGCCGCAGCAGTTCCTCGGGTTCGTAGGGCTTGCGCACGAAGTCGGCGGCACCGCCGCGCAGCGCGCGGATCGCCGCGTCGATCGCGCTCTCGCCCGATACCACGATCACCGGCGTGTCGGCGCTGCGGTCGGCGACGAAGCGCAGCACCTCGTTACCGTTCAGATCGGGCATGCCGAGATCGAGCAGGATGGCGTCGAACTGCTGCTTGCCGATGGCGATCAGCGCGTCGCAGCCGCCGCTGGCGCACGCCACGTCGTAGTCGCGGGCCGCGAGCAGGCGTTTCAGCCCTTCGACGATCAGCGGCTCGTCGTCCACCACCAGGATGCGCGGCCGCGCCGGAAAGGCGGCGACCGCGCTCTTCTGTTCGGGTTCGATCGGTTCGTGCGTCATGGAATTCTCCGTCGTGCCGGGTTACATCGACCCGGCGTACGTTGTCGTGAGCGGGGCCTGGCCGTTCTGCAGCGTGGGCAGGCGAATCAGGAAATGCGTGCCGTGCGGCGTGCTGCGGCAATCGAGCTGGCCGTGCATGCGCTCGACCAGGCCGCGGCTGATGGCGAGCCCGAGGCCGGCGTGATCGCCGCCCTTCTCGCTCGCCACCGGCTCGAACAAATGGGTGACGACCTCGGGCGGCAAACCGGGGCCGGTATCGGCGACTTCGATCTCGACCCGGCGCTGGCCGTTGACGTCGACCTGGCGGGTGCTGAACTTGAGATGGCCGCCCGCCGGCATGGCCTCGACCGCATTCTTCGCCAGATTGAACAGCACCTGCTTCAAGAGATCCTTGTTCAGCGGCAGTTGCGGCACGTCCGGATCGAGGTCGATCTGCACCGTGACCTTGTTCGGCGCGAGCAGGGTGCCGAGCGCCATGCGCACCAGCTCGGAGACGATGGCGTTGACCGAGGCGAGCTCCAGCGGGGCCGGCGGCTCGGCGGCCTCGTCGGCGCGGGTGATGCCGCGCACGATGCGCGCCACGCGTTCGATTTCGTCGCCGATGATGCCGAGGTCGCGCTGCACCGAGGAATCGCTGCCCAGGCGCTCGGACAGCAGGTTGACGTAATTGCGCATGATGGTGAGCGGATTCGCCACCTCATGGATGGCGCGCCGCACCCGGTCGCGCGGAATGCCGTCGTCGGGCGCGGCAGCCGGCGTGACGGCGACGGCGGGCGCGCCTGCGACCG
>JAIWOS010000102.1 GCA_020217265.1 Thiobacillus sp.
CGAACCGGCGCCCGAACCGCGCGAGGTGCGGCGAGCCGAACCGGCGCGCGCACCGCGCGAGGCGGCCGCAGCGGAGCTGGCGGTTGCCATCAAGCGCCGCCTGATCGAGCGCGTCGCCGTGCCGAGCCAGGACAGCGCCGAAATGACGCAAAGCATCCTCGCCGAACTGAAGGCCATGCGCGCCCGCCTGGAAACCCGCATCGACGACCTGGCCTGGCGCGATCTGCCGAGCCGCGATCCGGCCGGTGCCGCGCTGATGCGCGAACTGTTGTCGGCCGGTTTTTCGGCGACGCTGGCGCGCGACATGCTCGACAGCCTGCCGCACGACGAACCCGACGCCCAGGCGTGGCTGCGCAACACGTTGATGAAGCGCCTCTCGGTGATGCAGCATGAAACCGACCTGCTCGACGCCGGCGGCGTGTTCGCCCTGATGGGCCCGACCGGGGCTGGCAAGACCACCACCACCGCCAAGCTCGCCGCACGCTTCGTGGTGCGTCATGGCGCCGACAAGCTTGCGCTCTTGACCACCGACAGCTACCGCATCGGCGGCCACGAACAGCTGCGCATCTACGGCAAGATACTCGGCGTCTCGGTGCACGCGGTGCGCGACGCCGCCGATCTGAAGATTGCGCTTTCCGAACTGCGCAACAAGCACACCGTCCTGATCGATACCGTCGGCATGAGCCAGCGCGACCAGGCCGTCGCCGAGCAGGTGGAGATGCTGGCCCAGGCCGGCCAGCCGATCAAGCGGCTCCTGATGCTCAACGCCACCAGCCACGGCGACACCCTGAACGAAGTCGTCGAGTCCTACCGTCGCCGCGGACTCGACGGCTGCATCCTCACCAAGATCGACGAGGCCGCGAGCCTCGGCCCCGCGCTCGACTGCGCGATCCGCCACGACCTGATGGTGCACTACCTGGCCACCGGCCAGCGCGTGCCTGAAGACTTGCACATTGCCAACCGCCAGTATCTGATCCACCGTGCCTTCAAGACGCGCACGCTCAAATCGCCCTGGCAGCTCGACGAGCACGAACTGGCGTTCGCCATGAGCGGCCAGAGCTTTCACGCCGAAAGCGCGGTGATGCATGGATAAGCTCAAAACCGACCAGGCCGCCGGCCTGCGCCGCCTGCTTGGGCAAACCGCCAGCACGGGCCTGCAGGTGATCACGGTGATGAGCGGGCAGAAGGGCGCCGGCAAGACGCTCGCCACCACCAACCTGGCAGCGGCGCTCGCGCATGCCGGGCGCGACGTGCTCATCATCGACCAGGCGCGGCATGGTCGCGGCGCCGCCGCTGCGCTGGGGCTGGTGCCGCTGCACGACGTGTCCGACGTGCTCGCCGGCCGCTGCGCGCTGGAAGATCTCATCCTCACCACTGCGGACAATATCCAGGTGCTGCCCATCGGCGGCGGATTCACCCGACTTGGACGCCTGTCGGAGCGCGACCAGGACTGGCTCGCGGCGAGTTTCGACCGTCTGCAATGCGGCGTCGACGTGGTGCTGGTGGACATGGAAGACGCCACCGACCCCGATGCGCTGCCGCTGGGCCTTGCCGCCTCGGAAATCCTGGTCGTGCTGCCGCCCGGCCAGGCCGCGCTCACCGACTGCTACACCCTGGTGAAGCGGCTGGCGATGAACTTCGGCAAGCGCCAGTTCCGGCTGCTGCTCAACCGCGTCGAGTCGACCGCGCAGGCCCAGGCAATCGCACGCAACTTCTCGGAGACCGCCAGCCGCTACCTCGGCGCAACGGTCGACACCCTCGGCTATATTCCGCAGGACGAACAGCTCGCCCGCGCCAACCGCCTGCGCACCTCGGTCATCGAGGCTTTTCCGGTTGCGCACTCGACCTCGCAGTTCCGCACGCTGGCCGACGGCCTCCTGCGCTGGCCGCAATCGGCCGGCCTGGGCGGGGTCGGGGGTTTCATGCAGCGCGTGATGCAGGGCGGTCGTCTGGTCGAAGCCTATCGTCGTTGAGGAGGTCGCGATGTACACCGCAAGCGGCAAGGCGCAACGGGACGAAAAGGGCGAGCTGCTCACGCAGTACATGCCCATGGTCAAGCGGCTGGCGCACCACATGATGGGCCGGCTGCCGCCGAGCGTGGAAGAAGACGACCTGGTGCAGGCCGGCATGATCGGCCTGATCGACGCGATCAGCCGCTACGACGAGGCGCAGAGCGCGCAGTTCGAGGCCTACGCCATCCAGCGCATCCGCGGCTCGATGATCGACGAGTTGCGCCAGTCGGACTGGATGCCGAGAAGCGCGCGGCAGTCCATGCGCAAGATCGAGGAGGTCATCGGCAAGCTGCAGCACCGCCTCGGGCGCCAGCCCGGCGAGTCTGAAATCGCCGCCGAAATGAAGATTCCGCTCGCCGAATACCAGGAAATGCTGGGCGACGCGCGCGGCCACCAGCTGCTGTATTTCGAGGACTTCGGCGATTCCGACGAGGACGACTCCTTTCTCGACAAGCAGTCGGCCGACGAGTCCAGCATGCCTTTGCCGCAATTGCTCGACGCCAACCTGCGCGCCTGCATCATCGCCGGCATCGAGAACCTGCCCGAGCGCGAGCAGCTCTTGATGTCGCTCTACTACGAACAGGAACTCAACCTGCGCGAAATCGCCGAGGTCTTCGGTGTGTCCGAATCGCGCATCTGCCAGCTGCACGGCCAGGCCATCGCGCGACTGCGCGCCAAACTCAAGGAAGACGCATGGATCGCGCAAGCCTGATCGGACTCGCCCTCGGCATCGCCGCCATCGTCGGCGGCCAGGCGATCGAGGGCGGCCAACTCGGCATCCTGATGCAACCGGCCGCCTTCGTCATCGTCGTCGTCGGCACGCTCGCGGCGGTGCTGCTGCACCATCCGCTGCCGGTGTTCCTGCGTGGCCTGCGCATGGCGCGCTGGGCGTTTCGACCGCCGGCCGAAGAAGCGCAGGCGCTGATCCGCCGCATCGTCCTGTGGTCGCACACCGCGCGCGCCGAAGGCCTGCTTGCGCTGGAGAAGCACGTCAACACCACGCACGACCCGTTCCAGAAAACCGGCCTGCAACTGCTGGTCGACGGCACCGACGCCGGCAAGCTGCGCGACACCCTCGACGTGCAGATCGCGAGCTTCGAAACCGGCGAGCGCCAGGCCGCGCGCGTGTGGGAAATCGCCGGCGGCTATTCGCCAACGCTCGGCATCCTCGGCGCAGTGCTGGGTCTCATCCACGTGATGGAAAATCTCTCCGACCCATCGAAGCTCGGCACCGGCATCGCGGTCGCCTTCGTCGCCACCATCTACGGCGTGGGGCTCGCCAACCTGGTGTTCCTGCCCATTGCCAACAAGATCAAGTTTTCCATCGCGCGCCGCGTGGCCGAACGCGAAATCCTCTGCGACGGCCTCATTGGCATTGCCCAGGGCGACAACCCGCGCATCATCGAAGCCCGGCTCAAGGGCTATCTATAAAACCATGCGCCGCCGTCGCCGCATCGTCTTCGAGCACGAAAACCACGACCGCTGGCTGATTTCCTACGCCGATTTCATCACGCTGCTGTTCGCCTTCTTCGTGGTGATGTACGCCGTGTCGGCGGTCAACGAGAGCAAGTACCGCGTGCTCGCCGACGCGCTGGGCGACGCCTTCGGCAAGTCGCCGGCCGCAGCCGAGCCGCCGGTGCCCAACCTGCGGCCGAACCAGACGTTGCCGCCGGACGTGAAGCAGCGCAGCCTCAAGCAGCAGCAGGCGCTGGAAGAACGCCAGCACATGACCGAGGTGGCCAACAACCTGCTCGAGGCGATGGGGCCACTGGTGAAGGAGGGGAAGGTGCGCGTTACCCAGAGCCGGCGTGGCGTCACCATCGAGATCAACGCCAACGTGCTGTTCCAGCCGGGTCAGGCCGTGCTGGAGCCGGGTTCGCTCGGCGTGCTGCGCGCGGTGGCGCGCACGCTGGCGAAAGAACCCTTCAACCTCGAAATCACCGGCCACACCGACGACGTGCCGATCCGGAGCGCCCAGTTCCCGTCGAACTGGGAGCTGTCTGCGGTGCGCGCCAGCAGCGTGGTGCGGCTGTTCGCCGACAACGGCATCGACCCGTCGCGGCTCTACGCCATCGGCCGCGAGGCGAGCCAGCCGGTCGCCTCCAACGCCACGCCGGAAGGGCGCGCGCGCAACCGCCGGGTAGAGCTGATGATCCTGTCCAGCATGCCCGACGTGGTCGAGGAAATCCCGGTCGTCAAAAAGCCTTGAAAACCCGTCCGCAGCCCCGATACTTCGTGGACACTCCCTAAAACACGAAGACCGGACCATGCCGCACGAAACCAAGCCAGACGATACCCCCCTGGAAGGCGAAGTCCTGCCCGACGAGCGTCAGTTGCCGTCCACGCCGGTGCTGCCGACCGAACTGCACCTGTTGCCGCTGACGGAAAAGCCCTTTTTCCCGGCGCAGACCCTGCCGCTGCTTATGAACGAGGCGCCCTGGCTGTCCACTGTGGAAGCCATCGGTGAAACGCCGCACCACATGGTCGGCCTGGTGGTGGTCAAGCCCGACAACACCGACGACGTCAAACGCGGCGACTTCAAGACGGTCGGCACCGCCGTGCGTATCCACCATCCGGTGCGCGGCGACGGCAAGATGCAGTTCATCGCCGAGGGCGTGCGCCGCTTCCGCATCGTCGAATGGCTGTCCGACGTGCCGCCGTACAAGGTGCGGGTCGATTACCCCAACGAGCCGGGCAGGGCGGAGTCGGAGGAAATCCGCGCCTATTCGGTGGCCATCATCAACACCATCAAGGAACTGCTGCCGCTCAATCCGCTGTATTCGGAAGAGCTCAAGTTCTTCCTCAACCGCTATGGCCCGAACGAACCCTTCCAGCTTACCGATTTTGCCGCCAGCCTCACGACGGCGTCCAAGTCCGAACTGCAGGACGTGCTCGAAGCCTTCGCGCTCAAGAAGCGCATGGAAAAGGTGCTGGTGCTGCTGAAGAAGGAGCTCGACGTTGCCCGCCTGCAATCGCAGATCCGCGAAAAGGTGGACGAAAAGATGAGCGAGCAGCAGCGCGAATTCTTCCTTCGCCAGCAGCTGAAGGCGATCCAGAAGGAACTGGGCATCGCCAAGGACGACAAGACCGCCGAGCTCGACACCTTCCGCGAGCGGCTTGCCGGTCTTACTCTGCCGGAGCAGGCCGCCCGCCGCATCGACGAGGAGATGCACAAGCTTTCGCTGCTGGAAACCGGTTCGGCCGAATACACCGTCACCCGCAATTACCTCGACTGGCTGACCGTTCTGCCCTGGGGGAAACTCACCCAGGACAAGCTCGACCTCGACCGCGCGCGCAAGATCCTCGACCGCGACCACGACGGCCTCGACGACGTGAAGGACCGCATCATCGAATTCCTCGCGGTGGGCGCGATGAAGGGCGAGATGTCGGGCTCGATCCTGCTCCTCATCGGCCCACCCGGTGTGGGCAAGACCTCCATCGGCAAATCCATCGCCGAGGCGCTCGGCCGCAAGTTCTACCGCTTTTCGGTCGGCGGCATGCGCGACGAGGCCGAAATCAAGGGCCACCGCCGCACCTACATCGGCGCCATGCCCGGCAAGTTCGTGCAGGCGCTGAAGGAAGTGGAGTCTGCCAATCCGGTCATCATGCTCGACGAAATCGACAAGATCGGCGCCAGCTACCAGGGCGATCCCGCGTCCGCACTGCTCGAAGTGCTCGACCCCGAACAGAACGTCGACTTTCTCGACCATTACCTCGACGTGCGCTTCGACCTGTCGAAGACGCTCTTCATCTGTACCGCCAACGACTACTCGATTCCGTCGGCGCTGCTCGACCGCATGGAAGTCATCCGGCTCTCGGGCTACATCACCGAGGAAAAGCTCGCCATCGCCAAGCATCACCTGTGGCCGCGCGTGCTCGAACGCGCCGGCCTGAAGAAGAGCCAGCTGACGATCACCGAAGGCGCGATCCGCCACGTCATCGAGGGCTACGCACGCGAGGCCGGCGTGCGCAACCTGGAAAAGCAGCTCGGCCGCGTCGCGCGCAAGGCCGTGGTGAAAATCCTCGGCGGCGCGCAGACGCCGATCAAGATAGGAACCAAGGAAGTCGAGGCCTATCTCGACAAGCCCGTGTTCACCAAAGAAAAGCCGATCACCGGCGTCGGCGTCGTCACCGGGCTCGCCTGGACCGCGATGGGCGGCGCGACCCTGCCGGTGGAAGCCACCCGCGTGCACACGCTCAACCGCGGCTTCAAGCTCACCGGCAAGCTCGGCGACGTCATGAAGGAATCCGCCGAAATCGCCTACAGCTACGTCGCCTCGCACCTCAAGGCCTACGGCGCCGACGAGACCTTCTTCGACAAGAGCTTCGTCCACCTGCACGTGCCCGAAGGCGCCACCCCCAAGGACGGCCCCAGCGCCGGCATCACCATGGCCACCGCGTTGCTGTCGCTGGCGAAGAACCGCAAGGTGCCGCGCCCCTTCGCCATGACCGGCGAACTCACCCTCACCGGCCAGGTGCTGCCAGTCGGCGGCATCCGCGAAAAGGTCATCGCCGCCCGCCGCATCGGCATCCACGAACTCATCCTGCCCGAAGCCAACCGGCGCGATTTCGACAAGCTGCCCGAGCACATCCGCGCCGGCATGACCGTGCATTTCGCGAAGCGGTACCAGGATGTGGCGGCGGTGGTGTTCGGCGAAAAATCCAGCCAGCCAAAAACCCCACGCACGATCGACAGCCCGGAGGCCGGGTAAACCGGGGCAGGGGCTCCCAAACTACGAAAACCAGCGCAGGAAAGCGGCGGCCGTGAGGGCGGTGGCCGCCAGCGCCGCCAAGACCTGGAAGCCAAGCCTCACCCGCGCACGCGCCCAGTCCCGGCCGCGTACCAGATAGACGGCAACCAGCAGGAACGCGCTGGTCGCGGCCGCCACCTTCACCGCCAGCGCAGCCAGGGCGAGGCTGCTCAGATCCGGCGTCGCGCCGTAGTAGTAGTAACTGGTGAGCCCGAACACGGCGCCGCTGGCAATCTGCGCGCCCCAGCCAAGCAGGATCAGCCAGGCGAAGCGACGCGCGCTTTCCGCCCTGAAGTCGGGCCACAATGCGAATACCGCAGCGCCCAGCACGGCGGCGGCGCCGAAGTTGTGCACGACCTGGGTGAGCGCATAG
The DNA here is from genome assembly GCA_020217265.1 of Thiobacillus sp. Taxonomy (GTDB): domain Bacteria; phylum Pseudomonadota; class Gammaproteobacteria; order Burkholderiales; family Thiobacillaceae; genus Thiobacillus. The sequence continues at coordinate 7,137 of JAIWOS010000102.1, forward strand.
GCAAGGTTTTCAGACCCCACGCTCACTTCACCGTAACCTGGATGCACTTTTCAATGCCGATAGGCACATGGGCCTTGTTCACCACCTTGACGCACAGGGTGCGCTTGCCGGAATCCAGGCTTTCCAGCAGATAGCTGCCCTTCAGCTTGCGCAGTATCCCGACTTCCCGGTTGTCGACGTACACGTGCACGTGGTCCCCGCGCGGACCCGGGTCCACTTCGTAGACCAGCCGGTTTTCGTCCAGCGCATCCAGGGTGGCGCCGTCGGTCGGCGAGGTGATCGTCACCTTCCCCTGTCCCAGCGCAGCCATCGGGAAAAGCAGGAGGATGCCCAAGGCCACGGCGGCACGGATATGCTTGCCTTTCATGTGAGCTCCAATCTAGTGGCATGCCACGCCACTGTTGCATCTACCTGTCTTTCCTTTATAGCGGCCCCGTACGTGCAAGCAATCTCCGAAGCGTCATCCGGCGCGACGAGGCGACTGGGCTGCCTATACTGGGGCCATGGCCGCCGCGTCGCTCGAACCTTCGATCCAGGCAATCGGCCGCACGCTGTACCAGCGGGCGCGCGCGCAGCCGCCCGGCTTCTACGCCGGGCGCCGCATGCTGTTGAAGCGGGCCATTGCCGACGCCAGGCTGCGCGACGCGCTGTTCCAGTTCGTCGACGTGCTACCGCAACTGGAGGATGCCCACAGTGTCGCGCTGCATTTCCGCGCCACGCTCGGCGACTTCGAACTCGGAGGGATGTTCGGTCGCCTGCTCAGGCTGGGCGGGCAAGCCTGGATGGCGCCGCTGCTGCGGCGCGCGGTGGCGCGTATGGCACGCCTTTACGTGGTCGAGGAGAACCTTCGGGTGTTCGCCGCGACCCTGGGCAAGCTCGCCGCGCTGCCTGCGGCCGTGAGTCTCGATGCCCTCGGCGAAGCGGTGCTGAGTGAGGCCGAGGCCGACGCCTATGCCGAGCGCATCCACACGCTGCTCGCCTGGCTCGCGGCCGGCAGCGCCGAGCAGCCCGATCTTTCGGTCAAGCTGTCTGCCCTGACGCCGCGCTTCGACCCGATCGACCTCGACGGCAGCGTGGCGCGCGTGCTTGCCCGCCTGGAGCCGATCCGCATGGCGGCTGCCCAGGCCGGCGTCAGCCTCACCCTCGACATGGAAAATCACGACAGCCGCCCGCTGGTGCTGGAGGTGTTCAGGCGCCTGGCGGCGCAGCCTGGCAACCCGCCCGGACTGGCGCTGCAGGCCTATCGGCCGGATGCCGAGGCGGATTTGCACGATCTCCTGGAGCTGCCGTGGTCGCCGGCGCGGCCGTTACGCGTGCGCCTGGTCAAGGGCGCCTACTGGGACAGCGAAACGGCGCTGGCGGCGCAGCGCTTCTGGCCCAGTCCGGTGTATGCGGACAAGGCTACCACCGACGCCAGTTTCGAACGTCTTACCGCGCTGCTGTTCGCCGCGGGCGAACGTGTCTATCCGATGATCGCCAGCCACAACCTGCGCTCGCTGGCACACGCGCTGGCACAGGCGCGTGCGCTGCAACGCGCGCCCGCCCGCTGGGAAGTGCAGATGCTCTACGGCATGGCCGACCCGCTCGCCGCCGCCGTGGTCGATGAGGGCGCGCGCCTGCGCATGTATCTGCCGGTCGGCGATCTGGTCGGCGGCATCGCCTATCTCATTCGCCGCTTGCTGGAAAACACGGCGTCCACATCGATGCTGCGTCAGGCCTATCTTGACGATGCTCCTCCCGAGCGCCTGCTCGATCCGCCGTGTCCGGCATCGCAGGAAACAGTAGACACAGCGGGATTCCGCAACACGCCACTCGCCGATTTCAGTCAGGAGGAAGCGCGGCAGGCGATGCATGCGGCGCTGGCACGGGCGCAGGCGGAATGCGGACACGATTACCCTTTGAATCCCAGCCTGCACGGGGCAGCGGCGACGCGCTGGCACGACAGCTGCAATCCCGCCGAGCCCGCGCTGAGCCTCGGCCGCATCGCGCAGGCCGAACCCGCGCACGCGCAGCGGGCGATTCGCCGCGCCGTCGCCGCCTTCCCAGGCTGGCGCGAAACGCCGGTGAGCGAACGCGCGCGCCTGTGCCGCGCGGTGGCGAACCTCCTTGCCCGCCGCCGATTCGAACTGGCGGCGTGGCAAGTCCTGGAAGTCGGCAAGGCCTGGCGCGAGGCCGACGCCGATGTGGCGGAGGCCATCGACTGCTGGAACTACTATGCTGAGGCCGCGGAGCGGGTGCTGGACTGGCGCGTGACGCGCGACTTTCCCGGCGAGCGGAACGTCATGCGCTACGAGGCGCTGGGGCCGACGGCCGTCATTGCGCCGTGGAATTTTCCGCTGGCCATTCTCTCCGGCATGAGCGCGGCGGCGCTGGTGTGCGGCAATCCCGTCCTCATGAAGCCGGCCACGCCGGCGCAGCTCAACGCCTGCATGCTGCATGCGATTCTGCTGGAAGCCGGGTTTCCGCCAGCGGTGGCGCAACTGCTGCCGGGCGAGGGCGCCAGCCTCGGTGGCTTGCTGGTGGCGCATCCGGATATAGCCACGATCGCTTTCACGGGCTCGCGCGAGGTGGGGCTGGCATTGCTCGAACAGGCCCATCGCCGCAGCCCGGCGCAGCGTCGCATCAAGCGCGTGGTGTGCGAACTGGGCGGCAAGAACGCGATCATCGTCGACGAGGACGCCGATCTCGACGAGGCGGTGACGCAAATCCTCGCCTCCGCCTTCGGCTACCAGGGGCAGAAGTGTTCGGCGGCTTCGCGCCTCATCAGCGTGGGAAAGGTGCACACGCGCCTCTTGGCGCGGCTGGCCGATGCGCTGGCGAGCTGGCCCCTGGGACCGCCCGCCGACCCGCAGTACCGCTTCGGCCCCTTGATCAACGCGCAGGCGCTGGAGAAGGCGCGCCGCTATTTCGACATCGGCTGCGCGGAAGGCCGACTGGTTTTCCAGGGGCGCGTGCCGACGGGCGACGGCCATTATTTCGCGCCCGCCATTATCGCCGACATCCAGCCGCAGCACCGGCTGGCGCGCGAGGAGATCTTCGCGCCGATCCTGGCCGTGCTGCATGCACCCGACTTCGAAACAGCGCTGGCCTGGGCCAACGACAGCGACTACGCGCTGACCGGCGGCGTGTTTTCGCGCCTGCCGCAGCATCTGGACGCGGCCCAGCGGCAGTTGCGGGTAGGCAACTTGTATCTCAATCGCGGCATCACCGGCGCCCGCGTCGGCATCCAGCCGTTTGGCGGAACGGCCCTGTCGGGCACCGGCGTGCAGGCGGGGGGCGAGGATTACCTGAAACAGTTCGTGTGGTCGCGCGTGGTGAGCAGCAACCGGCTGCGCCACGGCTACGTGCCGGAGGCATGAGGCCCCCGGATGGCGCTACCTGGCGGCCACCGCCAGCTGATTGATCACCTTGTCCACGGCGAACAGCCCCCAGGCGTCCTGCTCGGCCCGGTCTTTTTCCGCCTCGGAGCCGACCAGCCCTTCCAGAGTGACCACGTAGTTGTGCGTGGAAACGCGAATCTGTCCGGGATGGGGAATCATCGGGTCCATTTCCAGCACCAGCGCGAGGGCGTCGCTGACTTCATCGTCGTTGTCCTGTTCCGGCGGCTGCACTTCGAGCGCATTCACCACGTCGCGGCAGCCGGGCGTCCACCACGCCAGCGCGCCGGCCATGCGCTTGTGCGTCAGGCTGAGCACCCAGCCGTCCAGCGTCACCACGCCGTCCTTGACCGAAATCAGGAGATCGCCGCTGGCATCGTCCCCGCCGGCTTCCTGCAAGGTGTGCGTTTCGCCCTTTCTGAGCACGCGCAGCGTGCAGTTCTTGAAGTCTCGCGCATCCTGAAACAAGGCCGAGAGGGAATCCAGGATCGCGCCGTCGCCCCGGGGCTCCGACGGTGCCACGTGCATCCGGTCGATTACGCCGCGCACCGAAGGTGTCGCCGCCGCGAGTTCCAGCGTGCGCTTTTTGGCGGCAATGCTGCCGACCTCGCCTTCCAGGATCAGCACGCTGTCGTCGGTCAGCCCGATCTGGAGGGGCCAGCGGTGCGGATTGACACGGGGTTCACGCTCCAGCGCAGCCCACAGCGATTTGAGTACGGGATTTCCATTCTGCATGTCGGGCACCTCCCTGATTCAACATAGCATAGCGACAGGCACGCAGTGTCCCGTCCTGCGCCACGCCCGGGCAGCGGCTCGCCGCCTCGTGCGCCAAGACGGCAAAACGGGGTAGGGTGCCGTTTTGGCCGCCCGTGCCGGCCGGCGGGCTCAAGCGCCAGCAGCGGGGTAAAATAGCGCCCATGTCCGATGCCGAGCTGCTCGATCCCCTGGAGGCCGAAGCGCCGCCCGCCCCCGTGATCAGGGTGCGGGGCGAACCCTTCACCGACTTGCCGCAGGATCTCTACATCCCCCCCGATGCGCTGGAGGTGTTCCTCGACGCCTTCGAGGGGCCGCTCGACCTGCTCTTGTACCTGATCCGCCGCCAGAACCTCGACGTGCTCGACATTCCGATGGCGGCGCTGACTAAGCAGTACATGGCCTATGTGGAGGCGGCGCGCGCGACCCGGCTGGAACTGGCGGCGGAGTACCTCCTCATGGCGGCGATGCTGATCGACATCAAGTCGCGCATGCTGCTGCCGCGCCGCGAGCAGACGGAGGAAGCGGGCGAGGGCGACGACCCGCGCGCCGAGCTGGTGCGCCGCCTGCTGGAATACGAGCAGATGAAGCTCGCCGGCCAGAGGCTCGATGCGCTGCCGCAGGCGGGGCGCGATTTCGAGACGGTGAGCGTGTTCCTGCCGGCAGCGGCGAAGCGCCTGCCGAGCGTGCATCCCGAGGAACTGGCGGCGGCCTGGCTCGCGATCCTGTCGCGCGCGAAAAACCGCACCCACCACCGCATCGGCCGCCAGGAACTGTCGATCCGCGAGCACATGAGCCGCATCCTCAAGCGGCTGGTGACGGGCGAATTCATGGAATTCAAGGATCTGTTCCCGGAATCATCGACCGTGCACGAGCTGGTCGTCACCTTCCTCGCGGTGCTGGAGCTCACCAAGGAAACGCTGGTCGACGTATCGCAGGCCGAGCCCTTCGCCCCCATCTACGTGAGGCTGCATGAATCTTCAACCGAACCAGAATCCTGACGACCTGAAGCGCGTGCTCGAGGCCGCGCTGCTGGTGGCGCGCGAGCCGCTGGCGCTGCCCGATCTTAAGCGCATGTTCGACACCGCGCCGGCCAATGCCGAGCTGCAGCGCGCGCTCGACGCGCTGGCCGCCGAGTGGCACGACCGCGGTGTGGAACTGGTGCGGGTTGCCGACGGTTGGCGTTTCCAGAGCCGTCCCGAGATGCAGCCCTGGCTTGGCCGCATGAAGGACGAGAAACCACCGCGCTATTCGCGCGCGGTGCTCGAAACGCTCGCCATCATCGCTTACCGCCAGCCGGTCACGCGCGGCGACATCGAGGATATCCGCGGCGTGTCGGTCAACCCCAACATCATCAAGACGCTGGAGGAGCGTGGCTGGATCGAGGCCATCGGCCACCGCGACGTGCCGGGGCGGCCCACGCTGTTCGGCACCACCAGCCATTTCCTCTGCGACCTTGGCCTTGCCGCGCTGTCCGACCTGCCGCCGCTGGAGGAACTGGGCACGCTGGTTGTGCCGAACGAAACGGCGCTCATTCCCGAAGTGCGCGACGGCGATTCGCCTGCCGTGTTCGGGGCGATCGTCGAAATTGCCGGCGCACGCGCCCCCCACATTTTCGGCGCGGTGATCGAAATCGCCGGCGCCGGCCTCAACGAAAGTCCCTGACATGTCCCGTCCCACCCCCATCCGGCGCTCGCCCGCCGCTCCCAAGGGCCGCGCCGCCACCCGCCTCGCGCAGGCCACCGCGCCCGAG